>JAJUHG010000143.1 GCA_029267995.1 Micrococcales bacterium | reverse complement strand
CGCTCGAGCGGGGAGGCGACCACGAGCGTGACCGAGGGCGGGACGTCGTCGCCGGGGCCGAAGTGCTCCGCGAGGCGGCGGGCCATCGCCTCGCCGCGTTCGGACAGTCGGTAGCCCGGGAGGCGCCCGTAGAGGATGCCCTCAGGGTTGTGGACCTCGCCGTGGCGCACGAGGTGCACCGTGGTGGAAGACATGGCGCTCAGTGTCCCTCATCGCTCGGGCCGCGACGAAACCGGTCAGTCCCGGAAACGTTCGGTCACGATCGCCATGGCCTCGCCAAGTGCGGCGAACTGCTCCTCGGACAGCACGTCGACGAGGACCCGACGCACGGCCATGACGTGCCCGGGTGCTGCCTCGACGAGGGCCTGGAAGCCCTTGTCGGTCATGTGGCAGTTGACGCCGCGCCCGTCCCCCTCGCACGCCTGGCGCTCGACGAGACCGCGGCGCTCCATGCGTGAGACGGTGTGGGTCAGGCGCGAGCGGGAGTGCACGAGGCCGTCGGCGAGCTGGGACATGCGCAGCGTGTGGTCGGAGGTCTCCGAGAGGCGCACGAGCACCTCGTACTCGCTCAGGGAGAGGCCCGAGTCGGCCTCGAGCTGGGCCGAGAGGGCGGCGGTCACGATCGCCGAGCCGGTGAGGAACGCGCGCCAGTGGACCTGCTGGTCGGCGTCGAGCCACCGGACCTCGTCACGGGCGAGGACGTCCTGCGTCGTGCTCATGGTCGGAACCTACCAATCGGAGAACTTGGGGCGAAGGGGTTGCGCGCCCGCCCCCAATATAGTACAACTATCAACTACCTGATAGTTGACGTCTCAATCGTATGGAGCGACCCGCATGAGCACGACCACCACCACGACCGCGCTGACCGCCGGCACCTGGACGATCGACCCCTCGCACTCCGAGGCCTCCTTCACCGTCCGCCACGCGGGCATCGCGAAGGTCCGCGGCACCGTCGCGATCACCGAGGGCGCCGTCGTCGTGTCCGAGGACGGGACCGCGACCGTGCGGGCCACGCTGGACCCCGCGACCGTCAGCACGGGCGACGAGACCCGCGACGGCCACCTCAAGACCGCCGACTTCTTCGAGGTCGAGACCTACCCGACCTGGACCTTCGAGTCCCAGGCGATCAAGGTCGAGGGCGAGGAGGCCGAGGTGAGCGGTGACCTCACGATCCACGGCGTGACCCAGCCCGTGACGCTCGAGACCGAGTTCAACGGCACCGCGACCGACGCCTACGGCAACCTGCGCGCGGGCTTCTCCGCGACGACGACGATCTCGCGCAAGGACTTCGGCCTCACCTGGAACGCCGCGCTCGAGGCCGGCGGCGTGCTCGTGAGCGACAAGGTGCAGGTCTCGCTCGAGATCTCCGCCATCAAGCAGGCCTGACACCCTCCGGGCCTCGGTACGAAGGCCGTCGCGGCACACCCGTCCGCGGCGGCCTTCGTCGTCCCCGGGCGAGCTCTCAGCCCTGCGGCGGGGGCGCCGCGAGCGCGCGCGACAGGCGCACGGGGTCGATCTTGAAGATCCCCCGCCGCACGCCGTCGACGAGCACGACCGGGACGTAGTCGCCGTGCTCGGCCTCGAGCGCGGGGTCGCTCGCGACGTCGACCTCGACCCACGACGCGCCGACCTTGGCCGTCTCCTCGGCGACGAGCCGACGGGCTGCCTCGCACAAGTGGCACCCCTCACGGGTGAACAGCACGACACGGGGCTCGGTGGTCTGCATGCGCACCAGGGTAGGTCGCGTCGTTAGAGTGGACGGTGTGGCCCCGAACACACGACCGTCCTCGACGGATGCAGCGGACGGGCGCGTGGCCGCCTTCTTCGACGTCGACAACACGATCATCCGCGGGGCGAGCGCGTTCCACCTCGCGCGTGGCCTGCACCGACGCAAGTTCTTCTCGCTGTGGGACCTGTTCACCTTCGGGATCCACCAGGCGCGGTACCTGCTGTTCGGGGAGAACGCGAAGCAGATCGCCGAGGTGCGCTCGCGTGCGCTGAGCATCGTCGCGGGGCACTCGGTCGCCGAGATTGCCGCGATCGGCGAGGAGGTCTACGACGAGGTCCTCTCGCTGCGCATCTTCCCCGGGACCCAGCGCGTGCTCGACAAGCACCTCGCGGCGGGCCACGAGGTGTGGCTCGTGACGGCCTCGCCGCTCGAGATCGGCGAGCTCATCGCGCGCCGCCTCGGGGCCACCGGCGCCCTGGGCACCGTGGCCGAGCACCGCGACGGCTTCTACACGGGCCGGCTCGTGGGCGACCTGCTGCACGGCAAGGCCAAGGCGACCGCGGTGCGCAAGCTCGCGGCCGAGCGCGGGATCGACCTCGCGGCGAGCTACGCCTACGGGGACTCCGCGAACGACATCCCGATCCTGTCCGAGGTCGGCAACCCGTGCCCGATCAACCCCGACCGCCGGCTGCGCAGGCACGCGCAGAAGGTCGGCTGGCCCGTGCGAGAGTTCCGCGGCACGCGGCGCACCGTGCGGCGCGGCGCGGACGCCGCGAGCCTCGCCGGGGCGGCCTGGGTCGTGGGCCTCGCGCTGCGGTCCCTGCGCCGCGCCCTGACCGGCCGCCGCTGAGCTGCGCTCCTGGCGACCCCGGCCCGGGTCACGTCCGGGAAGCACGAGAGCCCGGCACGGGGCCGGGCTCTCGGGGAGTCACTTCTTGTTGCGACGCTGGTGGCGCGTCTTGCGAAGCAGCTTGCGGTGCTTCTTCTTCGACATACGCTTGCGGCGCTTCTTGACAACAGAGCCCATGGGTCCTCGCAGTGAGTTCGTCGTGATGGCTGGAACGGCGCACCGCTCGAACGAGGGCCCGGCCGCAAAAGTCCGGTCGCTATCCTACCCGGTCCTCGCCCTCGTGCCCGACGACGTTCGTCGCGAGGTACTTCTCGAGGGCCTCCGCGGGGACGCGGAAGGAGCGGCCGACCCGGATCGCCGGGAGCTCGCCGGAGTGCAGGATGCGGTACACGGTCATGTTCGACACCCGCATCTGCTCCGCGACCTCCGCGACCGTGAGGAAGCGCGGCTGTGCCGGCTGCGTGGCCATGCTGCTCCGTCCTGAGAACCGATGATGCTGGCCGAAGCCTAGGGCTCGTGTGACCAAAGTGGAAGGGGATGCCCGTGTGACTCGTGCTCAGTCGTGGTGCACGTCGAGCCCGAGGTGCGGGAAGACCGCGGCCCGTGTCGCACGGATCGCACGGTCGACGTCGTCGGCGGGGTCGAAGCCGCTCCCCCACGCACGCACCTCGACGCGCTCGCCGTCGCTCAGCGTGCGCGGCTCGGCCCCCGGCTCGACCCCGTAGGTATGACCGAACCGCTCGGCGGCCGCGAGCCACGGCTCGGGCAGCGGCGCGTCGGGCGGCAGCTCGGAGTGCGCGGCGACCGCGACGAGGTGCGCCCACGCCCGCGGGACGACGTCGACGACGGCGTAGCCGCCGCCCCCGAGCGCGAGCCACCTGCCCGCGCACAGCTCGTGCGCGAGCGAGTGCACGAGCTCGTCGGCCCAGCGCATCCCGTCGACGCTCACCCGCAGGTTCGTGAGCGGGTCGACGGTGTGCGCGTCGCACCCGTGCTGGCTCACGACCACCTCGGGCTCGAAGGCGCGCAGCACCGCGGGGACGACCGCGTCGACGGCCCGCGCCCAGCGCGCCGTCGTCGTGCGCGCCGGGAGCGAGACGTTGACCGCGGTGCCCTGCGCGCGCGGCCCGCCCACGTCCTGCGGGAAACCCGTCCCGGGGAACAAGGTGCGGCCCGACTCGTGCACCGACACCGTGAGCACGCGCGGGTCGTCCCAGAAGATCCGCTCGACCCCGTCCCCGTGGTGCGCGTCGAGGTCGACGTAGGCGACCCGCTGCGCGCCGTCGTCGAGCATCGCGCGGATCGCGACCGCCGCGTCGTTGTAGACGCAGAAGCCGGAGGCCGCCGCGGGCATCGCGTGGTGCATGCCGCCCGTGAAGTTGACCGCGTGCTCGAGCTCGCCGCGCCACACCGCAAGTCCCGCCGCGAGCGTCCCGCCCACGATCCGCGCGCTCGCCTCGTGCATCCGCCAGAAGGCCGGGACGTCGCCCGTGCCGAGGCCGAACGCCCCGCGCGGCTCGGCGCCGAACAGCGAGGCCTCGCGCACCGCGCGCACGTACTCAGGGCTGTGCACCGCGAGCAGCGCCTCGTCGGGGGCCACGCGCGGCTCGACGATCGCGACACCTTCGAGCAGCCCGAGCTCGCGCACGAGCAGCTCGGTGAGCTCGAGCCGCACGGGCGACATCGGGTGCGTCGGGCCGAAGTCGTAGCCGAGCACGGCCTGACCCCACACGACGCCCGTCACCATGCCCCCACGCTAGCCACCGCGGCACGCCGGACGATCGGCCGTCCACGCAGGGCCCGTGATGGAAGAGTGAGGGCATGTCGCGCACGCTCGACGCCGTGCTCTGGGGACCGCGGGACTTCGTCGACCGTCTCGCGCGCACCGCCCCGGCACGCCTCGCCGTGACCGCGTTCGGGGGGATCATCGCGGTGTTCGTCGCCCTGCTCTCCCTGCCCGTCGCAACCGCGAGCGGGCACCGGGCGCCCTTCGTCGACGCGGTGTTCACGGCCGTCTCGGCCGTGTCCGTCACCGGCCTGACGACCGTCCCGACCGGGGAGTACTGGTCGACCTGGGGGCATGTCGTGATCCTCGCGGGCATCCAGGTCGGTGGCTTCGGCGTCATGACCCTCGCCTCGCTCGCGGGCCTCGCGGTCTCGCGCCACCTCGGCCTGACGAGCAAGCTGCTCGCCGCGACCGAGACGAAGACGACGCGCCTGGGGGAGGTCGGCTCGCTCATCCGCACCGTCGTGATCGCCTCGGTCACGATCGAGACCTCGCTCGCGCTCGTGCTCTTCCCCCGGCTCCTGCAGACCGAGGGCGACGCCGGCTCCGCCGCGTGGCACGCGGTGTTCTACGCGGTCTCCTCGTTCAACAACGCGGGCTTCGTGCCCACCCCCGAGGGGCTCGTGCCGTTCCTCGGCGACTGGTGGGTGCTCCTGCCGATCGCGGTCGGGGTGTTCCTCGGCTCGCTCGGCTTCCCCGTGCTGCTCGCCCTCGCCGCGACGTGGCGCGGGCGCAGGCGCTGGCGGCGCTGGTCGCTGCACACGCGCCTGACGATCGTGACGAGCCTTGTGCTCGTCGTGCTCGGCACCGTGACGATCGGCGCCTTCGAGTGGACCAACCCCGCGACGCTCGGCTCGCAGGACGGTGGCACGCGCGTGCTGTCCGCACTGTTCGCCGGGGTCATGCCCCGCTCGGGCGGCTTCTCGACGATCGACGTCGGGCAGATGCGCGAGGCGACGTGGCTCATGACCGACGCGCTCATGTTCGTGGGCGGCGGCTCGGCCTCGACCGCGGGCGGGATCAAGGTCACGACCCTCGCGATCCTGCTCATCGCGATCGTCGCCGAGGCGCGCGGCGACCGCGACATGGACGTGTGGGGCCGGCGCATCCCGCGCTCGACGCTGCGGCTCGCGGTGACCGTGAGCTTCGTCGGTGCGACCGCCGTGCTCGTCGCGTGCCTCGTGCTGCTGACCCTGACCGACTGGACGCTCGACGTCGTGCTCTTCGAGACGCTGTCCGCCTTCGGCACGTGCGGGCTCTCGACCGGTGTCACGGCGCAGCTGCCCGACGCCGGGAAGTACGTCATCGCCGCATTGATGTTCGTCGGGCGCACGGGCACGATGACGGTGGCGGCCGCGCTCGCGCTGCGCGAGCGGCGTCGCGTGATCCGCTACCCCGAGGAGAGGCCGATCATTGGTTGACGACGACACCGCCGCCTCCCGCGCGGCCCGACGGACCGCCGACTCGGTGCGCGTGCCCGACGGCTCGGGCGTGCTCGTGATCGGCATGGGCCGCTTCGGCTCGGCGATCGCGGCACGCCTCGACAAGCTCGGCAAGGACGTGCTCGTGGTCGAGCGCGACCCCGTGCGCGCCCAGCACTGGTCAAGCCGCCTGCCCGTCGTCGAGGCCGACGCGACCAACCCCGAGGCTCTCGAACAGCTCGGTGCACGCGACTTCCCCGTCGCGGTCGTGGGGGTCGGGACCGAGCTCGAGGCCTCGGTGCTCATCACGGGAAACCTCGTGGACCTCGGCACGCCGCAGATCTGGGCCAAGGCGATCTCGCCCGAGCACGAGCGCATCCTGCAGCGCATCGGCGCGCACCACGTCGTGTCCCCCGAGGCCGACGCGGGCTCGCGGGTCGCGCACCTCGTCTCG
>JAJUHG010000142.1 GCA_029267995.1 Micrococcales bacterium | reverse complement strand
TTCCACGTCGGGGGGGGGGGGGTGTCGGGGCGTGGTGGGTGGGTGTTTGGCAGGGTGCGGGGGCGAGCGGACGGTGGGGCGGACGCGGTGTCCGTTCCGGTTGCGTGGGGGGCGTGCGAGTTGCACAGTGACTATGCCCCCACCGCCTGCAGGTGCGAAGCGAGGGTGCGCCGGACCGCTCAGCGGCCGGGAGCAAGGTGGCTGTCGGAGCGTGGCGAGGAGGTTGGGATGAACTGGTCGGAAGGCTCGGCCCGTAGCGAGGGTCCCGGATCCGTCGAGGTCCGCGCCGAGGCGGACCGTTCGCGGATCGTGCTGCGAGGAGAGGTCGACGCGAGCATGAACGCCCAGGTCGCGCGGGCTTTCATGGCGGTCGCGCAGCGTGGCCGGCCGGCCGACATCGACACGCGCGGCACGACCTTCGTCGACTCGACGCTCATCGCCGCGATCGCCCACCTCGCCCGCAAGCTGCCCGCCGGCGTCACGGTCGTGGACCCGACCGACCAGGTGCGCTTCCTGCTGCAGATCTCCGAGGTCGAGCAGCTCGTGACGATCCTCGACGCGAAGATCGCCGTGGCTGAGGACGTCCCCGACCACGCCGCTGACCTCGTCGACGACCTCACTTCGCGCGCCGTCGCCGAGCTGCCCGAGGTCCTCGAGCTGCCCGAGGTCCTCGAGTCGCGCGGCGCCCCGTCGTCGGACGTGACGCCTGTGCCGCCCGTCCCGACCGCTCCCGCGTGAGGCGCTAGGGCCGTCCGAGCCCGCGATAGTCCCACCCCGCGGCACGCCACTTGGCGGGGTCGAGGACGTTGCGCCCGTCGATCACGCGCCGCGCGGCGACGACCTGCCCGAACGCCTCGGGGTCGAGGACGACGTACTCGCGCCACTCGGTCACGAGGACGACGAGCTCGGCGTTCTTCGCGGCCGCGAACGCGTCGGGCGCCTGGGCGAGCTCGGGGTGGGCCTTGGTGACGTTGCCGAGCGCCTCGGGGTCGGTGATGACCACGTGCGCACCGAGGGCCTCGAGGCGGCGGGCGACGTCGAGCGCGGGGGAGTCGCGCAGGTCGTCGCTCATGGGCTTGAACGAGGCGCCCAGGACGGCGACCTTCTTGCCCGTGACATCCCCGTCGAGGGCCTCGACCGCGAGGTCGACCACGCGCTGACGGCGCCGCTTGTTGATGTCGTCGACCTCGCGCAGGAAGCGCACCGAGTCGCCGCGCCCGAGCTCCTCGGCGCGCGCGGCGAAGGCGCGGATGTCCTTGGGCAGGCACCCGCCGCCGAATCCCACGCCAGCCTTGAGGAACAGCTTGCCGATGCGATCGTCGTGCCCGATCGCGACCGCGAGCTGGGTGACGTCCCCGCCCGTGACCTCGCAGATCTCGGCCATCGCGTTGATGAACGAGATCTTCGTGGCGAGGAAGGCGTTCGCGGCGACCTTGACGAGCTGGGCGGTGGCCATGTCGGTGATGATGCGCGGGATGTGGCGGCGCAGCTGGTCGGCGTAGACCTCGTCGAGCACGTCGGCGGCGGCCTTGCCAGACTCGTCGGAGGTGACCCCGTAGACGATGCGGTCGGGGTAGAGCGTGTCCTTGACGCCGTAGCCCTCGCGGAGGAACTCGGGGTTCCACACGAGGCGTGCGCCCGTGGGGGTGATCTGCGCGTTGATGCGCTCGGCGGTGCCGGAAGGCACGGTCGACTTGCCGACCACGACCACGGGTCCGTCCTCGTGCTCGGCACGGAGCAGAGGTAGGAGTGAGTCGACGGCGGCGTCGACGTACTGCAGGTCCGCCGCGTCGGACCCGTCGAGCTGAGGGGTGCCGACGCAGATGAAGTGCACCTGGGCCCCGGCCGCGGCAGTCGGGTCGGTCGTGAAGCGCAGGCGCCCGCTCTCGAGCGCGCGCTCGAGGATCTCGGGGAAGCCGGGCTCGTGGAAGGGCGCGCGCCCTGCGGCGAGCGCCTCGATCTTCGCCTCGTCGACGTCGATGCCGACGACGTCGTGGCCGAGGTCGGCCATGCACGCGGCGTGCACCGCACCCAGATACCCACAACCGATCACGGAGAGCTGCATGCCGGTCAGCCTATCTGCGCAGAACACCACGGAACGGGCCACCGTCTAGGACCTGGATTGATGAGACGACGTGTCCGATCCGGTGCGTCGGGAAGCACTCCTTGCGGTTCCTGCCGGGACTCTTCGACCACCTGGTCGAGAACAGCTACGCCGGGCACGAGGACCCTCATGTCCTCGCGACTGCTGCCGCCTGGATCTCGTCCTCGGTGTCCGGGGTCGTGCTGCGCCCGCGGGTCACGACGACCGTGTCGCTCAGCGCGCCCCGCCGTACTCGCCTGGCTCGAGGTCGCCCGCGGCAAGGTCGGCGAAGAAGCGGGGCGTCTGCTCGGGGTCGAGCAGCACGGTCGAGCCGACGCCACCGGGCCGGTGGTCGAGCGAGGCGATCGGCGGGGTGCCTGTGACACCGCCGTCCCCGCGTGCGGCGCGGAAGGCGAGCGCGAGGCGTGCGATGTCGATCGCGCCGGTGCCTTTCGAGACGGTGAGCACGTCGGTGCCTGCGCGGGCGATCGCGAGCTGCTGGCTCGGCTGCCACAGGTTGCTTGGGGAGGCGAGCTCCTTCGAGACCGCCCCGATGAGCTGCTGCTGGCGCTTGGCGCGGCCCACGTCGCCCTCGGGGTCGGCGTAGCGCATGCGGGCGAAGGCGAGCGCCTTCTTGCCCTTGACGGTGTGGCAGCCGGCCTTCCACTTGAGCTTGGACTTCTTGTCGTTCACGTCGTGGTCGTAGCACAGCCGCACCCCGCCCACGGCGTTGACGATCTCACCGATGCCGTCCATGCCGATCTGCACGTAGTGGTCGATCGTCATGCCTGTGAGGCCTTCGACGGTCTCGACGAGCAGGGGTGCACCGCCGTAGGCGAACGCCGCGTTGAGCTTGTTGTGCCCGTGGCCGGGGATCTCGACGTACGAGTCGCGCGGCAGGGAGATGAGCGCCGCGGGCCCCGAGGCGGGCTGGTGGAGCAGGAGGATCGAGTCGGTGCGCCCGCCGAGCGTCCCGTCGTCGTCGACCGAACCGTCACGCTCGTCCGAGCCGGCGAGCAGGTAGGTCGTCCCCGGGGTCCCTGCGGCACCTGAGAGCGCCTCGACCCGGTCGAGACGCCCGTCGGCCCATACGAGGAGCCCCACGGGCCACGCGAGGAGCAGGACGAGGGCGACGGCGACGATCCACGGCCAGCGCCGACGACGTCGCCCGCGCGGGGGTCGGGCCGACGACGGCGCCTCGGGGCGGGCCCCGCGCGGTGGCTGGCCCCCCGTGCGGGGCGGTGCGGGTCGCGAGGCGTTCGTGACGGGCATGACGCGCGTCGCGGGTTCGGCCGGGGTCGAGCCGACGGGCAAGGCGCCATCCTTGGCGGGTCGGGCTGCGCCCCCGCGCGGCGTGAAGCTCGGGGGAGTGCGCGAACCCTCGACGGGGCGGGCCGACCCGCCGGTCCTGGCCCTGCTGCTGCGACGCTCGACCATCAGCAGAGGCTCTTGACGTCGTCCGGGGTGAGGGTCTCGGTGTCGTCGACCACGGGCTCCTCGGTCTCCTCGCCCGTGGGCTCGTCGCTCACGTCGTCGCTCGCGCTCGGGTCGGGCGAGGCGCCGTCGTCGGCGGGCTTCTTCTTGGGCGGCTTGATGGGCTCGTCGGCCGCGATCTTGCGCCAGATCTCCTGGGCGTCCTCGGTGAAGATGACGCGGTTGGGGTCCTGGGGGTAGGCGACGACCTTCGGGGTCATGAAGGTGATGTTTCCACCGTCGATGTTCCGCAGCGAGTAGGCGAGGCCCGCGAGCGTCGGGATCGAGGCGAACTTCTCGTCCGCTGCGAGCGACTTGGTGGCCGCGTCGAGGAAGCGGTAGAGCTCGACCTGCTGGGTCAGGAGGTTCTTCGACAGGACCTTGTTGACCGTGGTCGCGAGGAGCTGCTGCTGGCGCTCGATGCGACCGAGGTCCGAACCGTCACCGAGGCCCTTTCCGACTCGGGCACGGGCGTAGTCGAGGGCGACCGCCCCGTCGAGGTGCTGCATGCCCGCCTCGAGGCGAAGGTCGTTCGCCTTGGGGGCGTGGATGTCGTTGGGGATGCACACGTCGACCCCGCCGATCGCGTCGACCATCGTGATGAAGCCCTTGAAGTCCACGACGAAGTAGCCGTCGATGTAGACGTCCGTGAGCTTCTCGGTGGTCGCGATCGCGCACGCCGCCGCGGACTCGACGTCCCCACCCACGACCGCCCCGAACGCGAACGCCGCGTTGAACTGGTCGTAGGTCGCGACCGTCTCCTTGCCGTTGGTCATCCGGCACGCGGGGATGTCGACCATGAGGTCGCGCGGCAACGAGATGAGCTCGACCCGGTCCCGCTCGGCCGAGATGTGCATGAGGATCGTCGTGTCCGAGCGCATGCCCTCGAAGCTGCCACCGATGCCGGCGTTCTCGCCCGAACGGTCGTCCGAGCCGATCAGCAGGAGGTTGAGCGGCTCGCCCTTGTCCTGGTCCTCCGGGTCGGGCTTGGTGCGCTCGGGCCGCTCGGCGATGAGTGCCTCGAAGTCTCCGCCCTGGATGTTCGACTGGAGCTTCATGTACGCCGTCGCGACCCCGCCCACCCCGAACGCGAGCAAGGCGCACGCCGCGATCGACAGCGCACGAGCGATCGAGTACCCCGGCTGCTTGACGGCATGCCTCGCCCGCCGGGACTTCTCCATCGCGTGACGCGGCTGCATGGGCACTCCAGGTCGGGTGGGTCGGATGGGGTCGCCGAGGCGGCCCGAAGACTATCGATGGTAGGCAGCCGGGCCGCTGACCTGGTGGAACACCGGGAGCGGGAGCGTGGAGAAAGTGTGCGGGTTTCCGTGCGTCCGGTCGGCCTCGCCACAAGTGGCGACCAATTGGGTAGGAGGCCGTATCGGAGCGCCGCAGTGGCCGGCGGGACCTCGCCGAGGCGAGGAGTTCCGTCGTCGCGCACTACAAGAAGCTCCACCCGCGACGTTCGCGTTACGGGCGTAAACACGGCGAGAACGCCTTCGGGCCCCGCCCCGGGTTCCCCTCGTTCCCCTTCCACCCGGACTACCGGAAGACGGTCATCGCCGTCGCCGAGGTTGACGACGGGCGCCTCGTGCGCACGGGGCTGCTGCCATGCATGATCCGGCCCGACGGGCCCGAGCCCCTCGCGCTCGATCATCCCGAGCGCGCCGAGGTGTTCGACTACCTCGTGCGTGCCACTGAGATCGCCTCGCCCGACGTGCGCCTCGAGCCCGCCGGCGGCGGAGAGGTCGCGGGGTTCGAGCTCGTCGCGGTGCGGTAGGCACGGCGCGGGCGCCGAGCGCGACGACTTCCTCCGTAAGCGCCTAGGAGGAGTGCCGGTTCTCGACGATAGGTACCAGCTGGGCAGCCAGGTGTTGCTTCGCGGTGTCGACGATCGTCTTGGTCAGGTGGCTGCCCTGCCGGTAAACGAGGGCCTCACCGAGCACGGCAGGGCAGCGGGTGCCTGGGCAAATGAACGGGTTCATGTCGACGAGCGACGTCACGCCGAGCGCGCTCGCGGCCTTCCGTTGCGTCGCCTCGGCCGACAGCTCGCGGCCTGCAGCAGCATCAAAGGAGCATGAGGAGAGATCGTCGCGGTTCTCGGCAACGCACTCGTAGACCTGCCCGATCCCGTGGGGTGCGGGGTTGTCGAGCAGCGGGACAACGTGGATTCCGGCGTCAATGAGCTGTTCCCAGTACCGGATCACCCGGTCGGCCCGCCCGGGCTCGTCCTGGCCGCCGTTGGACGCGACCACGACGTCGGGACGAACCTCGAGGAGGTGATCGAGCGCGTCAGGGTTCCACTCCGCACACGCGATTCGACTCGGATCGTCACCGGGGTCCGCGACAGGCTCTGCGAACAGGCACGCCGATCGAGCGAGGGTTGTCAATCGCCACCCCTCATCTTGCGCGATGGCGTCCAGGGCAGGCTGCCATTGCACGATCTTTGAGTCACCGACCATGACGACGTGGACGTCGCCGTCGGGGTCTCCGTAATCACAGGTGATGATCTCGTCGTGGGCGCTGCCCACCTGACAGCCGTCGGCGTAGACCTCGGGTACGTCCTCCGTCGCCAGTAGTGGGTCGGGAACGATCCTTGGTGAGGTCTTGGCATTCCAGTAGCGGTCTGCGTCGGCCGGCTCCAGCTCACTCTCCTTCACGACCCGAGCCCCTGGAACGTCCGCCCCGTCCGCG
>JAJUHG010000141.1 GCA_029267995.1 Micrococcales bacterium | reverse complement strand
TACCTGTCGACCCCGCTCACCTCGATCGTGCGCTCGCGCGTCGTGTGGCTGCTCTTCCTCGCGCTCGGTGCGACGCTCACGGTCCAGGTGCTCGGGGTGTTCGAGGAGACCCTCGAGCAGATGGTCGTGCTCTCGTTGTTCATCCCGCTGCTGATCGGCACGGGCGGCAACACGGGCAACCAGGCCGCGACGACCGTGACGCGCGCGCTCGCCCTCGGTGACGTGCGCCCGCGTGACGTCGTCAAGGTGTTCCTGCGCGAGCTGCGCGTCGGCCTCGCGCTCGGAGCGCTCCTCGGGGCGGTCGGCTTCGTCGCGACCTCGGCCGCCTTCGACCGCGACGTCGGTCTCGTGATCGGCCTGACCCTGCTCGCGGTGTGCACGATGGCCGCCGCGGTGGGCGGGGTCATGCCGCTCGTTGGTCGCTTCGTGCGTGTCGACCCCGCGGTGTTCTCCAACCCCTTCATCACGACCTTCGTCGACGCCGCGGGTCTCGTCGTGTACTTCCTCGTCGCGAAGGCCGTGCTCGGCATCTAGTCGCGCGACATCGCCTCACGCGTCGGCATCGGTCTCCTCGGGCGTGCCGTCGCGGTAGGGGGAGGGGGCGGCCGCGAGCGGCTCGTCCGCGGGCCCCTCGAGCACCGTGCCGTCCGGGCCGAACCGCGAACCGTGCAGGGGGCAGTCCCACGAGCGCTCGAGGTCGTTCCACCGCACGATCCCCCCGAGGTGGGTGCACACGGCCTTGACCGAGCACGTCACGCCGTCGACGGTCGACGTCGCGACCGCGCTCGCGCCGTCCCGCACAACCGTCCCCGAGCCCTCGAGCGGGGGAGTCTCGTCCTTCGCCCCGCCCGCGATCGCGAGCCGGTCGCGCACGAGCGTCGCGGCGACCTGCGCGTTCGTGCGCACCGCCTCCCCCGCGCCCGCGAGCTCGTGGCTCGACCACGAGCGGAACGCGTCGGCCCACGGCGGTGCCTCCTCGCCCGCGACGTGCGCGGCGAGCACGAGCGCGGCGGCCGGTCCGTTCGTCATGCCCCACTTTGCGAAGCCCGTCGCGACGAGCACCCGCTCGGCCGTCGGCGTGAGCGGCCCCACGTGGGGCAGGTGGTCGAAGGTGTGGAAGTCCTGCGCGGACCAGCGGTGCGTCGCGTACGCTCCCGGGAAGTGGCGCGCGGTCCACTCGACGAGCTCGCGCGCCTCGTGCGCCTCGGAGTCGCTGCGCCCGACGACGTGGCCGTTGCCGCCCACGAGCAGCACCTCGCCCTCGCGCGTCGGCACGGTGCGCAGCGAGCGCGTCGGGGACCCCGCCGCGAGGTACATCCCCTGCGGGAACGGCCCGCCCTCGGCGTAGGAGGTCAGGTACGAGCGTTGCGGCTCGAGCCGGGCGAAGAAGCCGCCGCGGTCTGACACAGGGCTCGCGGTCGCGAGCACGACGTGCGCCGCTCGCACGACCCCCGCGCTCGTGACCACGGCGTCGTCCTCGCCGTGCACGTCGGTGACCCGCACGCCCGTGCGCACCGTGACGCCGTCGTCGGCGGCCTGGCGCGCGAGCGCCTCGAGAAGCTCGCGCGGGTCGAGCTGGAGCTGGGCGTCGAGCTCGACGGCCCCCACGAGCGGGAAGGGCTCGGACCCCGTGCCCCGGGCGCGCACGGGCAGGCCGAGGCGCTCGCCCGCCTCGAGCTCGGCGGTCACGGCGTCCATGTCCTCGCGCGTCGCGGCGTAGGTGATCGCCGGACGCTCCTGGACCGCGACGCCGAGCCTCGCGCACCAGCCGCGCACGAGGTCTTGGCCCGCGCGGTTGCCCTCGAGGTACTGGCCCGCGAGCTCGGGGCCGTGCTGGTCGAGGATCGTCGAGAGTCGCGTGCCCTGCAGGAGCGAGGTCTTCGCGGTCGTGCGCCCCGAGGCCCCCGCGCCCACGTGCCGTGCCTCGAGCACCGCGACCGAGCACCCGCGGGCCGCGAGCTCGAGCGCGGTCGTGAGCCCGACGATCCCCGCCCCGACCACGACGACGTCGTAGTGCTCACGGAGCGGGGTGGTCGACCAGTCGTGGCGCGGGAAGGTGTCGTCCCACAGCGCACGGCGCTCCGCGTCGGCGCTCATGAGTTGCGCAGCGCGTCGATCAGCTCGGCCTTGCGCATCGACGAGCGCCCCTCGACGCCGATCTCGCGCGCCCGCTCGCGCAGCTCGGCAACCGTCCAGTCCTCGTAGTCGCCCGACTTGCCACCCTTGCGCCCCACGGCCGAGCGGGACGAGGCGGCTGCGGCGTTCGCGATCCGTGCCGCCTTCTGCTTCGAGGCGCCCTCCGAGCGCAGCGACTCGTACAGCTCGGGGTCCTTGACGCTCGGTCCGGGGTCCTTCTTGCCGGGCATGGCTTCCTCCTCGGTGCGTTCCTCTCGAGTCTGGGCGTGCCCCGGGCCGCGCGCACCTCGACGCGGGCCCTGGGTCCCACGCGCCGTCGTTCGCGGGCTGGGACGATGAGGACAAGCTCCACGAGGACGCGGGTGCCCCGCCCTCGGGGCGCGCGCGGCCCACGGAGAGGTCTGCTACCTGGAGATGACCGTGAAGGCCTGGCAGTTCACCAACACCCACGAGCCGCTCGCTCTCAACGAGATCCCCGAGCCCGAGCCCGGTCCGGGCGAGGTCGTGCTCGACATCAAGGCCGCGGGCCTGTGCCACTCCGATGTCGGCGTGCTCGACGACCCGGGCTGGCTCGCGACCATCCCGCACCGCCCCGTGACGCTCGGCCACGAGATCGCGGGCGTCGTGACGAAGGTCGGCGAGGACGTGACCCAGTGGCAGGTGGGCGACCGGGTCGGCGTGTGCCCGACCGGCGAGAGCGGCGTCGCCCCCGGCTACGGGCGCGACGGCGGGTTCACCTTCCAGCACCGCGTGTGGGCCGGCGACCTCGTGCGCATGCCCGAGGACCTGAGCTTCGAGCTCGCCGCGATGGGCACCGACGCGGGCATGACCTCCTACCACGCGGTCGTGACGCGCGGGGGCCTCAAGGAGGGCGACAAGGTCGGCATCATCGGCCTGGGCGGTCTCGGCCAGGTCGGAGCGCGCATCGCCGTGGTCAAGGGCGCCGAGGTGCACGTCGCCGAGCCCAACCAGGACGTGTGGCCGCTCGCGGAGAAGATCGGCGCGACGACCGTCGTCGCCGACGCCGCCGAGTGGGCCGGCAAGGACTTCGACCTCGTGGTCGACTTCGCGGGCTTCGACACGATGCGCGCGGCGACCAAGGCGCTGCGGCGCGGCGGTCGGGCGGTGCTCGTGGGCATGGGCAAGCTCGAGTTCACGCTCGACACGATGGACATGATCCTGTCCGAGCTCGACGTGGTCGGCTCGAACGGCGGGACCCTGCAGGACGTCGCGGACTGCTACGAGCTGTTCGCCTCGGGCCAGATCAACCCGACCTTCACCGTGATCGGCTTCGACGACATCCCCGAGGGGATCGAGAAGCTGCGTCGCGGCGAGGTGCAGGGACGGCTCGTCGCCCGCATCCAGGACTGACCCAGGGCGCCGGCGGCCTCAGCGCACGAGGCCGCCGGTGACCCACTGGCGCGCCGCGGCGAGCTCTTGCTTGTCGAGGTCGATCCGCGCGCCCCGGCACAGACCCACGACGTGGTCCGCCCACGTCTCGGCGAGCTTCTTGACGGGCGGCTTGCGGCGCAGGTCGAGGCCCGCGTACAGCACTCCGTCGACGACCTGCTTGACCGAGGACCGCCCGACGTTCGCGTCCGCGGCCTGGCACGCCTCCCACACCCGGCGCGAGGTCGCGTCCCGGTCGAAGGGCTCCTTGGCGACGTCTTCGGCGAGCGAGCGCAGCAGCACCGCGTAGAACTCCTCGCGCAGGTTCGGCACGTCCGTGACCGAGGTGATCTGGCGCTGCAGGGGAGCCAGCTCGACCTTCCCGCGGCCGTTCTCGGGCTTCTCCTTGCGCTTCGCGCCGTTGCCGCTCGGCTCGGGGGTCTCGACGACGACGGCGGCGCTCGGGGCCTCGTCCTCGGGGGTCGCCCCGAGCAGCAGCGCGGCGAGGTCGTCTGCCGCGACGACCTCGTCCGCGACGGCCCGGTACGCGCTCGCGGCGGGGCTCGCGGTGACGATAGTGACGCGCCGGTCCGCAGCCCGGCAGCGCAGTGCGAGCGGGGTGAAGTCGGCGTCGGCCGAGACGATCACGAACTCGTCGTAGTGGGTGTCGGCCACGAGCGCGTCGACCGCGTCGAGCACGAGGTTGATGTCCGCGCTCGACTTGCCCTGCTGGGTGAGCGAGGGGCAGTCGACCACCGAGAAGCCCGCGCGCGTGAAGTTCGCGCGGAACTGCGAGAACGACGAGGGGTTGAGGTAGCACGAGCGCACGAGGAAGCGTCGCGAGAACGGGCCCTCGGCGTCCTCGCCCCTGCTGAACGCCTCGAGCCACCTCCCGGGCGACTCGGCGAACGCGGCCGCCGCCTCGGCGTCGAGCCGCTTGAGGCCGAGGTAGACGTTGTCGAAGTCGACGAACAGGGCGCAGCGCAGGGTCCTCGAGGTCACCGTCCCATCCTGGCCGACTCGAGGGCGAGGGGCTACGGCGGCGCGCGGTCGCTCGCTGCTCGAGCCGTCAGTCCGCGCTCGAGCCGCGTCCCGCGAGGAAGCTCGCGAGCTCGGGGGCGTCGCTCGTCACGCGCTCGAGCTCCTCGCCGCCGTCGCAGCGGCACAGCGCGACGGTCACCTCGCGCTCGTGACGGTGCACGACGCGCCAGTGTGCGCCCGCGGCCTCCCAGCGCTCGAGCCGCGCGACGATCTGCGTGCCGTCCACGCCTGCGAGTATCCGCCCCCGCTGCGTCGTGCGCCAGGGGCGGGGCCCCTTGAGCGGGGCAGCCCCGCCTAGAGCGTCGGCGCGCACGGGCCCTGGCCCACCGCGGCGAGTCCCGCAAGGTCGCCGTCGCCGAAGTCGCGGCGGGGGCCGCCGGGGTGCATGAGCTGGTCCTCGTCCTCGACGTGACCGAGCCCGACGATGTGCCCGAGCTCGTGCCGTAGCACCCGCAGGTAGCTGTTGGCGGTCGTGGGCGCCTTCCCGATGTGCAGGATGACCTGGCCCGAGACGAGGTGCAGCCTGCGCGTCGAGCGGTCCCGGGCGACCTCGTAGTGCGCGAGGCCCGCGATCTCGTCGTCGAGGTAGGGGTAGACGTCCGCGTCGGCCCAGCCGATGAGGAGCGGCGCCCAGCGGTCGCCGTAGAGCTCGGGCACGAAGGCCTCGCGGTCCTCCGAGAGCTTCTCGGTCGTGGTCCCGTCGTAGCGGAACACGAGCCCGGTCGCCTCCGAGACCCGCTCGACCTCCTCGGTGACGCGCAGCACGAAGTCGGGCGGGGCGTCGTCGGTGTTGACGACGTAGTGGATCGCACGGCACGGCGACCACAGGACGGGCGTGCCGTCGCGGTCCTCGAAGGAGTAGACCCACGAGTCGCTCGGCTTCTCGGGGGTCACGACCGGGCCGAGCCGGGTGGGCAGTTCGCCCCAGCCCGCCGTCGGCCGCTCGACCGCGGGCGAGACTCGGATGGGCTGGGGCAGGTCGGTGCGCTCCGCGTACGAGCCGAGCAGCTCGGGCGGGACGCGCACCTGGTCGAGGAGGCGCGCCGTGAGGAAGACCGCGCCGAGCCCGACCGTGAGCGCGACCAGGACGATCGTGAGACGCTCCGCGAGCGAGCGGCGCGGTGGATCGGCGGGGCGGAGCGTCCCGGGCAGGTGGTAGCGGCCCGCTGGCGCGGTCCGGCCGCGCGGCCCGTCCGAGGGCGGGTCGAGGAACGGCCCGTAGTTGGGCTGCTCTCCCGCGAGCTGGGCCCGGGCCGCCTCGTCGACGACCCACGAGGGCACACGTCCGCTCGGGGACGTCGGGAGCCCGCCAGGAGGCGGGTCGTGCTCGGGCATCCGGGCCAGTATCGCCCAGGCCCTTCGAGCCTGGCAGGGCTTCGGCTCAGTCGCTCGGCGCCGCGAACTGCGCCGCGAGGTGCCCTGCGCGACCGGGAGGTCCGAGGTGCCCGCCGCGAGCACGAGGGCCGTACCCCCGTGCGCGCGGGGCGGCTCGCCGGACCACGCGAGGAGCGAGGCGTCCACGTCGAAGGTCGCGCCCGGTAGCTCGGCGCGCAGCGGCTCGACCGCGGGCGAGACTCGGATGGGCTGGGGCAGGTCGGTGCGCTCCGCGTACGAGCCGAGCAGCTCGGGCGGGACGCGCACCTGGTCGAGGAGGCGCGCCGTGAGGAAGACCGCGCCGAGCCCGACCGGGAGCGCGACCAGG
>JAJUHG010000140.1 GCA_029267995.1 Micrococcales bacterium | reverse complement strand
GAGCTCGGCCGCCGCGGCCGCGTCGTCGGCCGCGGCGCGCCACGCACGGTAGGCGGCGACGACCCGGCCGAGCTCGGCGTAGCGCCGACCGAGCGAGCGCGCGCGCCCCTGGTCCGCGTGGACCGCGGGGTCGGCGAGCTGCGCCTCGATCTCGGCGTGCTCGGCGAGCATCGGGCGGACCGCGTCGAAGGTCTCGCTCATGACGGCTCGCTCAGGGTCGGCTCGGAGCCGGGACCCGGTGTGCTACTTCTCGGCCTTCTTGCCGTAGCGGGCCTCGAAGCGCGCGACACGGCCACCGGTGTCGAGGATCTTCTGCTTGCCCGTGTAGAACGGGTGGCAGTTCGAGCACACGTCGGCGTGGATCACGCCCGAGGTGGCCGTCGAACGGGTCGTGAAGGTGTTGCCGCACGTGCACTCGACCTTCGTCACCACGTACTCGGGGTGGATGTCCTTCTTCACGGGATTCTCCTAGAGATCTGGCCGCCGGGTCGAAGGCACGGACGTGCCTGCGTGAACCGGAACCGAGGGGACAGTCTGCCAGAACGCGCGGTCCGGCAAAAATCTTCCCGGCCGGACCGCGCTCGCGAGGTCAGTCCTCGTCCTGGCCGGGGGCAGCGGGCGTGGTCTTCTGGACCTGGAGCAGGAACTCGACGTTCGAGCGGGTGTCCCGCAGCTTGCTGAGCAGGAGCTCGATCGCCTGCTGCTGGTCGAGCGCCGAGAGCACGCGACGCAGCTTCCAGTGGATCTTGAGCTCCTCGGCGGGGATGAGGATCTCCTCGCGCCGCGTTCCGGACGCGTCGACGTCCACGGCGGGGTAGATCCGCTTGTCCGCGAGCTGCCGGGAGAGCTTGAGCTCCATGTTCCCGGTGCCCTTGAACTCCTCGAAGATGACCTCGTCGGCCTTCGAGCCGGTCTCGACGAGCGCCGTCGCGAGGATCGTGAGCGAGCCGCCGTTCTCGATGTTGCGCGCCGCGCCGAAGAACCGCTTGGGCGGGTAGAGCGCGCTCGAGTCGACGCCGCCCGAGAGGATCCGCCCCGAGGCGGGCGCCGAGATGTTGTAGGCGCGTCCGAGCCGGGTGATCGAGTCGAGCAGGACGATGACGTCCTGGCCGAGCTCGACGAGGCGCTTCGCCCGCTCGATCGCGAGCTCGGCGACCGTCGTGTGGTCCTCCGCGGGACGGTCGAAGGTCGAGGCGATGACCTCACCCTTGACCGTGCGCTGCATCTCGGTGACCTCCTCGGGCCGCTCGTCGACGAGCACGACCATGAGGTGGACCTCGGGGTTGTTCGTCGTGATCGCGTTCGCGATCGCCTGGAGCACGAGGGTCTTGCCCGCCTTGGGCGGGGAGACGATGAGGCCGCGCTGGCCCTTGCCGATCGGCGCGACGAGGTCGATGATGCGCGTCGTCATGAGGTGCGGCTCGGTCTCGAGGCGCAACCGCTCCTGGGGGTACAACGGCGTGAGCTTGCCGAACTCGGGACGCTGACGCGCCTCCTCGGGCGGCAGGCCGTTCACGGTGTCGAGGCGCACGAGCGCGTTGAACTTCGCGTTGCGACCCTGGTTCTCACCCTCGCGCGGCTGGCGCACCGCTCCCGTGATCGCGTCGCCCTTGCGCAGCCCGGCCTTCTTGACCTGGTTCATCGCAACGTAGACGTCGTTCTCCCCGGGCAGGTAGCCGCTCGTGCGCACGAACGCGTAGTTGTCCTTGATGTCGAGGATCCCGCCCACGGGCAGCAGGACGTCGTCGTCGCTCAGCTCGACCTCGTCGTAGGCGAGGTCGCCCGAGCGGCCGCCGCGGCCACGCTTGCGGTCGCGGTAGCGGTCCCGGTTGCGGTTGCGGCGTCGGCCCCCGCCGCGCTGCTCGTCGTCGTCGGAGTCGCGGCGCTGGCCCTCGCGATGGCGCTCGTCGCTCGCGTCGTCGTCGGCGGACCGGCGCGTCGCGACCGAGCTCGCCGCCTCCGCGGCGCGCGAGGCACGATCCTCGGCGGGCTCGCGACGCTCGCGTCGTCCCTCGCCTCCCGCTGCGGCGCGGTCGGCGACCGCGAGCTCGAGGTCGTCGAGGAGCGAGGCCTTCGCGGCCTCCCGGTCGCGCGGCTCGCCCGGGGTCTTCGCACGGCGCTGCTCGTCGCCGCGGCCGCCCTGCTCGTGCCGCTGCTCCGCGGCGGGTCGCTCGGTGCGCGCAGGTCGGTCGGCGCGTGCGGCAGGGGTCTCGCCCTTGTCCGCGCCGCCCTCGGCGCGCTTGGCGCGGATGACGTCCACGAGATCGCTCTTGCGCATCCGGGACGTCCCCGTGACACCGAGCGAGGCGGCGAGCGCCTGCAGCTCCGCGAGGCGCATCGTCGTGAGCGCCGGGCCACGGGAGGACCCGCCGGAACCCGTCACGGCGGTGTCGATGGTGTCTGTCACGAAGGTCCTTCCCCTCGTCGGCGGCTGTCGCTTCGAGCGAGCGTGCCGCATCGGGACCGGCGTCAGAAGCCGGGGTGATGTGCCAGCCGGGGACGCGAGCAGGAGCTTCGCAGGTGGGCTGGGTGGTGGCTCCCGGGTCCTCCCAGGGCCAGGGTCACGCCCGTGCGGGCATGCACGACCAGGGGATCATCTCCGGGGGACGCGGTGAGTCTAGCACCAGCGCTCCCCCGCGAGGCCCGGGTCACCCGACCTCGTCGAGGGCCTCGAGAGCAGCCCCGTGCGGCGCGACGCCGAGCGTGCGCACGCGCCACCCGCCCATCGTCGGGCCGAAGACCTCCGCGATGACGCCGTCCGCGTCCGTCCCGCCGGGGACGCGCCGCGCGAGCGCGAGCACGGTCGGGCCGGCCCCCGAGACGACAGCCGCGACACCGCGGGCACGCAGCGCCGTCACGAGGGCGAGCGAGTCGGGCATGACCGCGCCCCGGTAGGCCTGGTGGAGCCGGTCCTCGGTCGCGTCGAGGAGCAGCTCGGGGCGCCGCCCGAGCGCCTCGACGAGCAGGGCCGCGCGCCCCGCGACGAACGCCGCGTCGGCGTGCGGGACCTGCGCGGGGAGGACACCCCGGGCCGTCCTTGTCGAGAGCTGGACGGGGGGGACGATCGCGACGGGCACGACCGCGGGGTCGACGTCGATCCGGGTCGCCCGCGGGCCGTCCTGGCCCGTCCAGGCGACGGTCGCCCCGCCCAGGATCGCGGGCGCGGCGTTGTCGGGGTGACCCTCGAACTCGGTCGCGAGCCGCAGCGCGACCTCGTCGCCGAGAGCCTCGGGCTCGGCCACGAGCCCGCGCGCCGCGACGATCCCTGCGACGACGGCCGCGGCCGAGGAGCCGAGCCCGCGGCAGTGCGGGATACGGTTCGTGCACCGCATCTCGACCCCGAACTGCGGGGCCCCGACCGCGTCGAGCGCGTGCCGCAGCGCGCGGACCACGAGGTGCGAGTCGTCCTCGGGCACGGTCCCTGCGCCCTCGCCGAGCACCTCGACGCGCGTTCTCGCGGAGCCGACCGCGCGCACCTCGATCACGTCGTGCAGGCCGAGCGCGAGCCCGAGCGCGTCGAAGCCGGGCCCGAGGTTCGCGCTCGTCGCGGGGACGCGCACCCGGACCGCGTCGGTCTTGAGGCGCATCACTCGAGCCCGAGCAGGTTCGCGATCGTCACGACGTCGGCGGGGACCCGTTCGGGCTGGACCTCGGCGCCCGAGGCGTCCCGCAGCGCCCACTGGGGGTCCTTGAGCCCGTGACCCGTCACGGTCACGGTGATCCGGGCGCCGCGCGGGACCTCGCCCGCCTCGGCGCGCGCGAGCAGCCCCGCGACTCCCGCCGCGGACGCGGGCTCGACGAAGACGCCCTCGCGGCTCGACAGCAGCCGGTGCGCCGCGAGGATCTGCTCGTCGCTCACCGCGCCGATGTGCCCGCCCGACTCGTCGCGCGCGGCCTCTGCCTCGCGCCACGACGCGGGGTTGCCGATGCGGATCGCTGTCGCGACGGTCTCGGGGGCGTCGACCGGGTGGCCGAGCACGATCGGTGCGGCGCCCGCGGCCTGGAAGCCCCACATCGCGGGCGTACGCGTCGCGGGACCGTCGCTCACGTACTCGCGGAAGCCCTTCCAGTAGGCCGTGATGTTCCCTGCGTTGCCGACCGGCAGGACGTGGACGTCAGGGGCGTCGCCGAGCGCGTCGACGATCTCGAAGGACGCCGTCTTCTGCCCCTCGATCCGGTCCGGGTTGACCGAGTTGACGAGCTCGACGGGGTAGGCCTCCGACAGCTTGCGGGTCACGACGAGACAGTCGTCGAAGTTGCCGTCGACCTGGAGCAGACGCGCGCCGTGCGCGATCGCCTGGCTGAGCTTGCCCATCGCGATCTTGCCGTCCGGCACGAGCACGATGCACGACATGCCCGCACGGGTCGCGTACGCCGCGGCCGAGGCCGAGGTGTTGCCCGTCGAGGCGCACGCGACGGCCCTGGTCCCGCGGCCCGCAGCAGCCGAGACCGCCGTCGTCATGCCGCGGTCCTTGAAGGACCCGGTCGGGTTCATGCCCTCGACCTTGAGGAAGACCTCGGCGCCGACGAGCTCGGAGATCACGGGCGCCGGCACGAGCGGGGTACCGCCCTCGCCGAGGGTCACCGGGACCATGCGCACGTGCTCGGGCAACCGCTCCGCGTACTCGGCGATCACGCCGCGCCACTGCTGTGCCATCTAGATCCCCTCCACGCGCAGCACCGACACGACGCGGTCGACGACGTCGATCCCCCGGATCGCCTCGACCGTCTTGTCGAGCGCGTCCTGGCGGGCCGCGTGGGTCGTCACGACGAGGTGCGCGACCTCGCCCACGGGCGCCTGACGGACCGCCTCGATCGACACCCCGTGCTCGGCGACGACCGCGGCGACCTTCGCGAGCACGCCCGGACGGTCCTGGACGTCGATGCGGATCTGCACGCGCGTGAGCGCCTGCGAGGCGGGCAGGACGGGCAGCTGGGCGTAGCTCGACTCGATCGGCCCCTTGCCGCCGAGCACACGGTGCCGCGCCGCGGAGACGACGTCGCCGAGCACCGCCGAGGCCGTGGGCGCGCCGCCCGCCCCGCGCCCGTAGAACATGAGCTCGCCCGCGGCGCTCGCCTCGACGAACACCGCGTTGAACGCCCCGCGCACCCCTGCGAGCGGGTGCGTCTCGGGCACGAGCGCGGGGTGCACCCGCACGACGACGCCGTCCGTGGTGCGCTCGGCGATCGCGAGCAGCTTGACGACCTGGCCCGTGCGGCTCGCCCACGCGATGTCGTCCGCCGTCAGGCCCATGATCCCCTCGACCGCGACGTCCTCGAGGCTCACCCGGGTGTGGAAGGCGAGCGAGGCGAGGATCGCGGCCTTCGCGGCCGCGTCGTGCCCGTCGACGTCGGCGCTCGGGTCGGCCTCGGCGTAGCCGAGCCGCTGCGCCTCGGCGACGACCTCGTCGAGGTCGAGGCCCTCGCTCGCCATGCGGTCCAGGACGTAGTTCGTGGTCCCGTTGACGATCCCGAGGATGCGTTCGACCTGGTCGCCAGCGAGGGACTCGCGCACGGGCCGGATGATCGGGATCGCGCCCGCGACCGCGGCCTCGAAGTACACGTCGACGCCCGCCTCGTCGGCCGCGGCGTAGAGGGTCGGCCCGTCCTGCGCGAGGAGCGCCTTGTTCGCCGTCACGACGCTCGCGCCCGAGGCGATCGCCGCGAGGAGGAGCTCGCGGGCCGGCTCGATCCCGCCCATGACCTCGATCACGATGTCGGCCTCGCGCACGAGCGAGTCTGCGTCCTGCGTCAGGAGCGCCTCGAGCGCGGTGCCCGTGACCCCCGCGCGCGGCCGGGACACCTCGCGCACCGCGATCCCGACGAGGTCGAGAGGGGCGCCGACGCGCGAGGCGAGCTCGTCACGATGCGTCGTGAGGAGCGTGGCGACCTCGGAGCCGACGACGCCGCAGCCCAGGAGGGCGACACGCAGCGCAGGACCTAAGGAGGGGGCGGACACGGCAGGCCTTCCGTCAGGGGTGGGTTCGGCTGAGCACAGGATAGGGGGACGGGCCCGGCCCGCGGCCCCGCGGCTCAGGGTGTGGCACGCCGCGCGCGCACCCGCACCACGAGCCCCGCGAGCGCGAGCACGCCGACGACGACGCCCGCGAGCACCTCAGGCCGCGTCCCGCCCCCGGGCTCCCGACGCGACGGGAAAGGCGTAGGGCCGCGTGAGGTCGTCACCGGCGCCGTCGAAGGTCCCGGGCGCCTGGACGGCGATCGGGTCGTCGTGGGGCGCACCACCGACGTAGCTGCGGAAGGCCTGTCGGAACCCCTAGCGCAAGAGACCGTCGGGG
>JAJUHG010000139.1 GCA_029267995.1 Micrococcales bacterium | reverse complement strand
CGGCGCCCGTGACGAACCCGGCCACCGGCCAGGTCACCGGCGAGGTGCCCCTCGCGAGCGCGGACGAGGTCTCGGCGGTCATCGCCTCCGCGCGGGCCGCGTTCCCAGCGTGGCGCGACGCGTCCCTCGCGAAGCGCACCGAGGTGCTCTTCGCCTTCCGCGAGCTGCTCAACTCCCGCAAGGACGAGCTCGCCGCGATCATCACGGCCGAGCACGGCAAGGTGCACTCCGACGCGCTCGGTGAGGTGCAGCGCGGGCAGGACGTGGTCGAGTTCGCGTGCGGCATCCCGCACCTGCTCAAGGGCATGTTCACCGAGAACGCCTCGACCAAGGTGGACGTGCACTCGATCCGCCAGCCGCTCGGCGTCGCGGCCGTCATCTCGCCGTTCAACTTCCCGGCGATGGTGCCGCTGTGGTTCGTGCCGATCGCGATCGCCGCGGGCAACGCCGTGATCCTCAAGCCCAGCGAGAAGGACCCGAGCGCCGCGATCTGGATGGCCGAGCGTTGGGCCGAGGCGGGCCTGCCTGCGGGTGTGTTCTCCGTGGTGCACGGCGACAAGGACGCCGTCGACGCGCTCCTGACCCACCCCGAGGTCGACTCGGTGTCCTTCGTGGGCTCGACGCCCATCGCGCGCTACGTCTACGAGACGGGTACCGCGCACGGCAAGCGCGTCCAGGCCCTCGGTGGGGCGAAGAACCACATGCTCGTGCTGCCCGACGCCGATCTTGACCAGGCCGCCGACGCCGCCGTGAGCGCGGGCTTCGGCTCGGCGGGGGAGCGGTGCATGGCGATCAGCGCGCTCGTGGCCGTCGAGCCCGTCGCGGACCAACTCATCGAGAAGATCGTCGAGCGCATGGCCGCGATCCGCGTGGGAGACGGGGCCGACGACGACGCCCCGGACATGGGCCCGCTCGTGACGCGCGAGCACCGCGACAAGGTGGCCGGGTACGTGCAGGCGGGCATCGACGCGGGCGCGACCGCCGTTGTCGACGGGCGTGACGTGAAGGTCGAGGGGCGTGAGGACGGCTTCTGGCTCGGTCCCACGCTCTTCGACCACGTGAGCCCGGACATGTCGATCTACACCGACGAGATCTTCGGCCCCGTGCTGTCGGTGGTGCGTGTGGACTCCTACGACGAGGGGCTCGCGCTCATCAACGCCAACCAGTACGGCAACGGCACCGCGATCTTCACGCGCGACGGCGGTGCCGCCCGGCGATTCACCAACGAGGTGACGGTGGGCATGGTGGGTGTCAACGTGCCGATCCCCGTGCCGATGGCGTACTACTCCTTCGGCGGGTGGAAGGCGTCGCTGTTCGGGGACACCCACGCGCACGGCATGGAGGGCGTGCACTTCTTCACGCGCGGCAAGGTCGTCACGACCCGCTGGCCCGACCCGTCCACGGGCGGCGTCGACCTCGGGTTCCCGACGCACCGCTAGCCCCGCGCCCTCAGTCCCCACAGCCACACCAAGTCTCAGGCTGAGGCGGTCTAGGTCATGACGGGCGCCAGCGTCGGCTGGGACTAGTTCCGGCCCCGACTGCTGGCGCGGCCGACCCGGACGAGGTAGATGACGAAGCCGACGACCGCGAGGGTGCTACCGGCTACGATGAGCTGCCACATCGCCCCTCCTAGAACTGGTAGGTCGTGTAGGCGAGCGTAGTGTCCCCGATCGGAATGTTCACCTGCACCCAGATGGTGCTGCTACCAGCGATCGGGTGGGAACTTGTAGTGCTCAGTCGAGCATTCGCAGGAGCCCCGCGCTGGGCGGTGCGACGGTTCACGACGAGCGTCGGGCCGTTGTTGGTCGCGCCGATCGTACGGATGAACGCGTTACGCGGATTGCCGACGAGCGACGCGGCAGTCACGGTGACATAGTCGGCCGCGACGGTGATCTTGTAGTCGAAATCGAAAGACATCATGAAGAGCACCGACGTGGCGCGGGCCGTGCAGTCACGGTAGTTGCGGGTGCGCTTGTTGGACGAGTAGGTGACTGAGCAGTTGCTTACGGCCATCGGGGTCACCTTGCCAGTCGCGGGCTCTGCGGCCGGAGACTCGAGCCAATAGGCGACGATTGAACCGTCCTTGAACCGGTCGACGGTGACGGTCTCGCCGTCAACGGTCAGTGCCTCGGTCGAGACGATCGAGCCGCCAGCGATCGAGTCCCAGGGCTCGCCCCGCTCGAACTTCGCGATCAGGTCGTCCTGGGCCGAAGTCGGAACTCCGTACTTGTCGAGGTCGGCGCGGACCTGAACGAGGAAGCCCTCGTCACCGGAAGCGGTGGTCTGCGCCGCGGCGGCTGGAGTTCCAGTACCAAAGGCGACGAGGGCCGAGACAACGAGTGCAGTCAGGCAGTGAGCAGTAGTAGTTGGCGTGCGCATCAGTCGCCCCCATTTCATCGGCCAACGATGCAAGCTTCATTGCTCTGCGGGGATCGTCGACGACGCTCTGACCGTAGTTCTGGCGCTACTCGTTACCGAGGGGCGAAGGTCCCGCGCCCGTCAGCTGCAGTGCAGGGCGGTCGCCGGCGGGTCGCCCTCCTGCGAGCGTGGCTACGTCGTCGAAGTCGAGGAGTGCACCCTGCATGGGGTCGGTCTTGGCGGCGCGACGGGCCAAGCGGGTCAGCTCCAGGTGTGCAGGTTCCGACAATGGAACCCGGACTGTCGGGGAGAAGACCGGGGTCAGGAACCGAAGAGTCGTCGCTCGAGCTCGCGAGCGGTCGCGGTGAGCTGGCTCGCGATCTCGTTCCGCGGCGCGTCGTCGCTGGCACGGAAGGTGATCGCGAGCGCCGCGGCCGGCCACCCGGCGCGGTCTAGGACGGCCACCCCCATCGACGCGAGCCCGGGGGTGACCTCGCCGTCCTCGACTGCGAGTCCGGTGCGGCGCGCGGTCGCGAGCATGGCGTGCAGCCGGGCGGGGCTCATTGGGTCGCCGTGGCGCGTGACGAGGGGCAGCGGCACGGCGGCTCGGCGCTGCGCAGGGGACAGGGCGGCGAGCATCGCGCGACCGCTCGCGGTGAGGTGGGCCGGCAGCCGGACCCCGACGTCGCTCACGAGGGACGGCCGTCGCGGTGCACGCTCCTCGACGAGGTAGAGCACGTCTGCCCCGTGAAGCACCGCGAGGTGTCCGCTCTCCCTGAGCCGGTCGACAAGCTGCGCGAGGAGGGGACGACCGAGCCGCGCGAGGGGCTGTTGGCTCGCATACCCGCCGGAGAGCTCGAAGGCCGCGGGGCCGAGGGCGTAGCGGCGCTCGGCGGGCAGGTGGACCACGAAGCCGCGCTCGGAAGCGACGGCGAGCAGGTGGTACACGCTCGAACGAGGGAGTCCGAGGTCGCGAGCCACGGCCGAGGCGGCCACGGGGCGGCGGTGCGCCGCGAGGTAGGTGAGCAGACGCAGGACGTTCTCGGCGGCGGGGACGGAACTCAATCGGCCACCTCCATTGTCTGGGATATCAGACACTATCGCTCGGCTGCCCAGGACGGCGGGGCACTCGCGGGTGTTCGATCGAGACATGACGAGCAAGGAAGCAGTCACTCTCGGCTCCGCGGGGCTGTCGATGATCGACGTCGTCCGCGTCGCCCGGCACGACGCACGCATCGAGCTCGATCCCGCGGCGCTCGCGGGCGTCGCCGAGTCGCGAGCGATCATCGACCGCCTCGCGGGGGACCCCGAGCCGCACTACGGCATCTCGACGGGCTTCGGCGCCCTCGCGACGACCTTCATCGACGCAGACCGTCGTGCCCAGCTCCAGGTGAGCCTCGTGCGCTCGCACGCCGCGGGCACCGGCCCCGAGGTCGAGCGCGAGGTGGTGCGCGCCCTCATGGCCCTGCGGCTCGCGACCCTCATGACCGGGCGCACCGGCGTCCGCCCCGAGACCGCTCAGACCTACGCCGCCATCCTCAACGCGGGCATCACGCCCGTGGTGCGCGAGTACGGCTCGCTCGGCTGCTCGGGCGACCTCGCGCCCCTCGCGCACTGCGCGCTCGCGGCGATGGGCGAGGGGGAGGTGCGCGACGCCGACGGTGAGCTCGTGCCCGCCGCGCAGGCCCTCGCGGCTGCCGGGATCGAACCCGTGCGGCTCGCCGAGAAGGAAGGTCTCGCGCTCATCAACGGCACCGACGGGATGCTCGGCATGCTCGTCCTCGCCGCGCACGACCTCGAGCGACTGTGGCGCACCGCCGACGTCGCCGCCGCGATGTCCGTCGAGGCGCTGCTCGGCACCGACGCGGCCTTCGCAGCTGATCTCCAGGCCCTGCGCCCGCACCCCGGACAGCAAGCCTCTGCCGCGAACCTGCGCGCGCTCCTGGACGGCTCGGCGATCATGGCGAGCCACCGTGGCCCCGAGTGCACCCGCGTCCAGGACGCCTACTCCCTGCGCTGTGCCCCGCAGGTGCACGGCGCAGCGCGCGACACCCTCGCCCACGCGCAGTCCGTGGCCACCGCCGAGCTCGCGAGCGCGATCGACAACCCCGTCGTCACGCTCGACGGTCGTGTCGAGTCGAACGGCAACTTCCACGGCGCACCCATCGGCTACGTGCTCGACTTCCTCGCGATCCCCGTGGCCGACGTCGCCTCGATGAGCGAGCGCCGCACCGACCGCCTCCTCGACCGCGCGCGCAGCCAAGGCCTCCCGCCGTTCCTCGCGCACGAGGTGGGCGTGGACTCGGGGCTCATGATCGCCCAGTACGCCGCCGCCGGGATCGTCTCCGAGCTCAAGCGGCTCGCGGTGCCTGCGTCCGTGGACTCGATCCCCTCCTCGGCGATGCAAGAAGACCACGTCTCGATGGGCTGGCACGCGGCCCGCAAGCTGCGCCGCGCGATCGACGGCCTCGAGCGCGTGCTCGCGATCGAGGTGCTTGCCGCGTCCCGCGCCCTTGACCTGCGTGCACCCCTCGAGCCCGCTCCCGCGACGGCGGTCGTGCGCGATCTCGTGCGCGAGCACGTCGAGGGCCCCGGCCCGGATCGGTTCCTCAGCCCGGAGATCGACGCCGTCGTCGAGCTCGTTCGCAGCGGTGCAGTGCTCGAGGCAGCGACCGCCGTCGTCGGAGAGCTCGCATGACCGCCGTCGTCGTCCCCGCTCCGCCCCACCCGAACGTGCTCTCGACCGGGAGGTCCCGATGACCCGCTCCGTCCGTGCCCCGCGCGGCTCCGCCCTCACGGCCCGCTCGTGGCAGACCGAGGCGCCGCTGCGCATGCTCATGAACAACCTCGACCCCGAGGTCGCCGAGCGGCCCGAGGATCTCGTGGTCTACGGCGGCACGGGCCGCGCCGCGCGCTCCTGGGAGGCTTTCGACGCGATCGTCGCGACGCTGAAGACGCTCGCCGACGACGAGACCCTGCTCGTCCAGTCCGGCAAGCCCGTCGGGGTGTTCCGCACGCACGAGTGGGCGCCGCGCGTGCTCATCGCCAACTCGAACCTTGTGGGTGACTGGGCCACCTGGCCTGAGTTCCGGCGCCTCGAGCAAACGGGCCTGACGATGTACGGGCAGATGACGGCCGGCTCGTGGATCTACATCGGCACGCAGGGCATCCTCCAGGGCACCTTCGAGACTTTCGCGGCCGTCGGGCGCTCGCTCGTCACGCGACGTTCCGACGGCGCGTCCGACGACGGCGGCCTCGCGACCCCGGCCGACGACGGCGGTCACGCGAGCCCGGCCAGGTCCGTCACCGAGGCGTCGCTCGCCGGGACACTGACCCTCACGGGCGGCTGCGGTGGCATGGGCGGTGCGCAGCCGCTCGCCGTGACGATGAACGGCGGCGCCGTGATCGTCGTCGATGTCGATCCACAGCGGCTCGCGCGCCGCGTCGAGCACGGCTACCTCGACGAGTACACGCACGATCTCGACTCGGCCCTCGAGCGTGCCCTCGCCGCGAAGGCCGCGCGCGAGCCGCTGTCCGTGGGGCTCGTCGGCAACGCTGCGACCGTGTTCACCGAGATCCTCGAGCGTGGCGTGGAGGTCGACGTCGTCACGGACCAGACCTCTGCGCATGATCCCTTGAGCTACCTGCCCGAGGGGATCGCTCTGGAGGACTGGCAGATCGAGGCGGCTCGCGACCCCGAACGATTCACCGACCGGGCCCGCGCCTCGATGGCCAAGCACGTCGCCGCGATGGTCGGATTCCAGGACCGCGGCGCCGAGGTGTTCGACTACGGCAACTCGATCCGCGCCGAGGCGCAGCTGGGCGGCTTCGAGCGGGCCTTCGACTTCCCGGGCTTCGTCCCCGCCTACATCCGCCCGCTGTTCGCCGAGGGCAAGGGGCCCTTCCGCTGGGCCGCACTCTCGGGCGACCCCGCCGACATCGCCGCGACCGACCGCGCGAT
>JAJUHG010000138.1 GCA_029267995.1 Micrococcales bacterium | reverse complement strand
CGTCTCGGGGAGCCGTTGCTCACCGGGGTACGCTCGCGTCTCGAACGGCGGGAGGGCACCTCGGGGTTCCTCGCCGCGGCCGGGCTCGCGCGACGTGTCCGGCTTGCTCCGACCGACGTCCCCGTCGGCGCTGTGGGTGCCGCGCTAGCCCTGGGAGACCTCTGATGCACGTCGTCGTCGCCGGCCCTGACGAGCTTGCCCGCGCGGGCGCGGACGCTCTCGAGGGGGCGCTCCTCGCCCGCCGTGACCCCGTGCTCGGGCTCGCGACGGGGAGCAGCCCCGTGCCGGTCTACGACGAGCTCGTCCGCCGCCACCGCGAGGGCGGGCTCTCGTTCGCGGGGGCCCGGGCGTTCCTGCTCGACGAGTACGTCGGACTGCCCGCCGAGCACCCCGAGCGGTACCGCAACGTGATCGACCGCGAGCTCGTCTCGCACGTCGACCTCGACCCCGCCCGTGTGCACGCTCCGGACGGGCTCGCGCGGGATCTCGATGCCGCGGCCGCGCGCTACGAGCAGCAGATCGCCGCAGCGGGAGGGGTCGACGTGCAGATCCTGGGGATCGGCACCGACGGGCACATCGCCTTCAACGAGCCCGGTTCGCCGTTCGACTCGCGCACGCGCGTCGGGGAGCTCACGGAGCAGACCAGGCGGGACAACGCGCGCTTCTTCGGTGGTGACGTCGAGGCGGTCCCGCGCCGCTGCCTGACCCAGGGCCTCGCGACGATCATGTCGGCGCGGCGCATCGTGCTCCTCGCGCGAGGGCGCGCGAAGGCCGAGGCGGTGCGGCACATGGTCGAGGGTCCCGTGAGCACCGCGTGGCCCGCGACCGTGCTGCAGGGCCACCCGGACGTCACGGTCCTGCTCGACGAGGAGGCCGCGAGCCTCTTGCGCCGGGGCGACGTGGTCCCGCTCGAGACGGCCGGGCGCTGAGCGGCCCGGCGTAGAATCCCCGCATGAGCGAGCCGCAGGACTACCCCCAGCCGGACCTGAGCCCCGACGGCCCGGGCACGTCGACGAGCGTGCTCGAGCGCACCGAGACCGAGGAGCTCGTCGAGCCGGGGGATGCCGAACGCTTCGCGCACTACGTGCGCAAGGAGAAGATCGTGCAGTCGGCCGTCACGGGCAAGCCCGTGATCGCGCTGTGCGGCAAGGTGTGGGTGCCTGGGCGCGACCCGAACAAGTTCCCCGTGTGTCCGACGTGCAAGAAGATCGTTGAGGAGATGCGCCGCCGCGAGAACGGCGACGACGGCGAGCAGTAGGTGCTACGCGGGCGTCCAGCGACGCGCTGACCTGCAGGTTCATCCCCAGCGGGCCGGGAAAGTACCACTCGTCCGGCATGCCCGCAACGCGAGGTTCACCCGATCGGTCGAATCCGTTCTCTCCGGATGCGCAACCACCGGATCGGCGTCAAGGTTGATGTCATCTACCGGGCAAGACCGCTTGTCACGGGCATCAACGAGAGGCAGGTCCTCATGCCTAGCTGGCTCCTTCTGATCCTTGTCGGCGTCGTGCTCATCGTTCTCGGTGTCGCGACCGAGATCGGTTCGTTCCTGATCTGGATCGGTGTCGTCGTCCTCGTCATCAGCCTCATCCTGTCGATCGTGGGACGCGGGCGAAATCGCGTCTAGCCGCCGTCGGCGCGACCTTGTGCGAAGGCCCCGGGAGCTCGGCTCCCCGGGCCTTCGCGCATGCTCGGGCGGCCCGCTCAGGCGAGCTCGAGCGCCGTCGTCGGCAGGGCCGCCTCGTCCGCCGAGAGCCGCCGCGCCCCACGGGGCAGCTCGGCGCGGGAGGCCGCGTGCCGCTCGGCGGCCCGCCGCACACCCTCAGGGCCCGTCCAGCCGGGAAGCACCTCGCCGTCCCGCACGAGCTCGACCATGAGGGGGCGCAGGTCCTCGTGCTCGGGGCGCCACGCGGCGACGTCGTCGTCGGGCCCGGTCACGAGCACCTCCTCGACCGCCCGGCCCGAGCGCACGCGGCGCGCGGCCGACTTGCGGCCCCCGCGCGAGGTCTTGAGCGTCGAGGCCTTCGCGACGGGCTCCATCTCGCCCGAGGCCCCCTCGCGTGCGACGAGCTTGTAGACCATGCCGCACGTCGGGGCGCCCGAGCCCGTGACGAGCGAGGTGCCCACGCCGTAGGCGTCGACGGGCGCGGCAGCGAGCGCCGCGATCGCGAACTCGTCGAGGTCGGAGGTCACGACGATCTTCGTGTCCCTCGCCCCGAGCGAGTCGAGCTGGCGCCGGGTCTCGACCGCGAGCGAGGCGAGGTCGCCCGAGTCGATGCGCACCGCACCGAGCCCCGTGCCCGCGACCTCGATCGCGCGGCGCACGCCCTCGGCGACGTCGTAGGTGTCGACGAGCAGCGTCGTGCCCGGACCGAGCGCCGCGACCTGCGAGGCGAAGGCGGCGCGCTCGTCGTCGTGCAGGAGCGTGAAGGAGTGCGCCGCGGTCCCGATCGTCTCGATCCCGTAGCGCCGGCCCGCCTCGAGCTGGGACGTCGCGGCGAACCCCGCGACGACCGCGGCGCGCGCAGCGGCGATCGCGGCCTGCTCGTTCGCGCGGCGCGCCCCCATCTCGAGGCACGGGCGGCCGATCGCCGCGCTCGTCATGCGCGAGGCCGCGGCCGCCACGGCGGAGTCGTAGTTGAGCACCGAGAGCGCGAGCGTCTCGAGCACGACGGCCTCGGCGAAGGTCCCCTCGACCACGAGCACGGGGGAGTGCGGGAAGTAGGCCTCGCCCTCGGCGTAGCCGCGGATGGTCCCCCCGAAGCGGTAGTCCGCGAGCCAGTCGAGCGTCGCGCGGTCCACGACCCCCTCGCGCGAGAGCCACGAGAGCTCGGCATCGCCGAAACGGAAGTGCTCGAGCTCCTCGAGCAGGCGGCCCGTGCCCGCGAGCACCCCGTAGCGGCGCCCAGGCGGGAGGCGCCGGGTGAACACCTCGAACACCGAGCGTCGGTGCGCGGTGCCGTCCGCGAGGGCGGCCTCGAGCATCGTGAGCTCGTAGCGGTCGGTCAGCAAGGCGCTCGAACGCGTCGGGGTCGTCACGGTCCCAACCTAGGCCCGGGCGTCCTGACCTCGCCAGACGCGGGGCTGCCGCGGGCGCGCGCGCCTCCTAGAGTGGGCCCCATGCCCCTGGTCGTCGTGCGTGCGAGTGTGCCCCTCGAGGAGGTCGACGTCGCCGAGGAGCTCGCCACCGCCGACGCGTGGGTCACGATCGTGTGGAACGACCCGGTCAACCTCATGAGCTACGTGACCTACGTGTTCCGCTCGTACTTCGGCTACCCGCAGGAGGAGGCCGAGCGTCTCATGCTGCTCGTGCACCACGAGGGCAAGGCCGTCGTCTCGACCGGCAACCTCGAGGAGATGGAGCGCGACGTGCAGGCGATGCACTCCTACGGCCTGTGGGCGACCCTCCAGCGGAGCGGGGAGTGAAGCCGTTCCGTGCCCGCGAGGGGCACTACGTCGCGCGCCTCGACGAGGTCGAGCGCGAGGTGGTCGCGCAGGTCGCGGCGGACGTCGCCGAGCTGCTCGGGGCGAGCCCCGCCCAGCTCGCCGTCGCGACGGGGGAGGCCGACGACGGCGACCCGTGGGAGCTCGCGCTCGACCCGCTCGCGGGCCTGGCCTCGCCCGGCAGCGGACCGCCCGAGCCCGAGGACCCCGCGGTGCGGCGCCTCCTGCCGACCGCGAGCAAGGACGCCGAGGTCGCCGAGGAGTTCCGCCGCCTCGTCGAGCCCGACCTGCGCGAGCTCAAGATCGCGCGCCTGCTCGCGCTCGTGCGGGCGCTGCACCGCGGCGAGCGGCTCGCGGTCCCGGTCGAGCGCGCGGACCTGCTCTCGGGCGCGCTCGTCGACGTGCGGCTCGTGCTCGCCGAGCGGCTCGGCCTCGACACCGACGAGGCCGCGGACGAGCTCTACCGCGACCTCGCGCTCGTCTCCTACGACGACGACGGCGAGCCCGTCGTGGCCGGGCAGCGCGGTCCGGCGGCCGCGTTGCGCCTGCACCTGGGCACGGTCTACGCCGCGCTCACGTGGCTCCAGGAGTCGCTCGTCACAGCCCAGCTCGCCGATCTCGAGGCGCCCGACGCCTAGGATCGACGCGTGGACGACGCGCCGATCGGCATCTTCGACTCCGGGGTGGGGGGCCTGACCGTGGCCCGCGCCGTGATCGACCAGCTCCCGCACGAGCAGGTCCTGTACGTCGGCGACACCGCCCACACCCCGTACGGTCCGCGCCCGATCGCCGAGGTGCGTGCCCTCGCGCTCGACGTCATGGACCACCTCGTCGACTCGGGGGTCAAGGCCCTCGTGATCGCGTGCAACTCCGCCTCGGCCGCGGTCCTGCGCGACGCCCGCGAGCGGTACACGGTGGGTCGCGGGCTGCCCGTGGTCGAGGTGATCCTGCCCGCCGCGCGCCGCGCGGTCGCGGCCTCGCGCACGGGCCGGATCGGGGTGATCGGCACGCGCGCGACGATCGAGTCGCGTGCCTACGACGACGCGTTCGCCGCGGCCCCGGGCGTCGAGCTCACCTCGCAGGTGTGCCCGCGCTTCGTCGAGCTCGTCGAGGCGGGCGTGACCTCAGGGCCCGAGGCACTCGCGGTCGCCCACGAGTACCTCGACCCGGTGCGCGCGGCGGGCGTCGACACCCTCGTGCTCGGCTGCACGCACTACCCCTTGCTCACGGGGGTCATCTCGTACGTCATGGGGGATCAGGTGACGCTCGTGTCGAGCGCGGAGGAGACCGCGAAGGACGTGTTCCGCACGCTCGTCGCGCACGACCTCGAGCGCGACCCGGCCGCGGGCGCGCCCGAGCACCGATTCGTCGCGACGGGCGACGCCGAGCAGTTCGCTGCGCTCGCCCGTCGTTTCCTGGGGCCCGAGGTCGGGTCCGTCGAGCCGTGGGGGGTGCTCGCGTGAGACTGACCGTGGTGGGGTGCGCGGGATCCTTCCCGAACGCGACGTCGGCCGCGTCGAGCTATCTGCTCGAGGCCGAGGACGCCGAGCGCACGTGGCGGGTCGTGCTCGACCTCGGCAACGGGGCGAGCGGGCCGCTGCACCGCTTCTGCGACCCGCGCGAGATCGACGCGCTCGCGATCTCGCACCTGCACTCCGACCACGTCGCGGACGTCGTCGTGCTCAACGTCTTCCTGCGGTACCACCCCGAGGGCACGTGCAAGCCGATCCGGCTGCTCGCACCTGAGGGGACCCCCGAGCGGCTCGCGCAGATCGCGGGCTCGGACCCCGCGACGGACACCTCCGCGCAGTTCGACTTCACCGCGTGGGCGGACCGTGCCGTGGTCACCGTGGGCCCGTTCGAGATCGAGCCCGTGCGCGTCAACCACCCGATCGAGGCCTACGGCGTGCGCGTCACGGGACCGTCAGAGAGCGGTGGGCGTGCCGTTCTCGCCTACACGGGCGACACGGACGACTGCCCTGCCCTCGACGACCTCGCGCGCGACGCGGACCTGCTGCTGAGCGAGGCGGCGTTCCTCGAGGGTGGCCCCTCCGACGAGGTGCGCGGCGTGCACCTCACGGGACTGCGCGCGGGCCAGGTCGCGGCGCGTGCGGGCGCCAAGCGGCTCGTGCTGACCCACCTCGCGATGTGGAACGACCCCGAGCGCTCGCTCGCCGAGGCGCGCAGCGCCTACGTCGGGCCGATCGACGTCGCCGCGTCGGGATCGGTCTTCACGATCTGAGGCGGGACGTGGAACGCCTCTCGGACAAGCTCTTCTCGTGGGCCTCGCTCCTCGAGGAGCAGACGAGGCAGCAGGCGCTGCGCACCGCCCAGATGCCCTTCGTCCACCCGCACGTCGCGCTCATGCCCGACGCGCACCTCGGCAAGGGAGCCACGGTCGGGACCTCGTCGAGGTCCGCCACGAGCTGCGGCAGATCGTCAACGTCAAGGGCGACTGACGCGGGTCCGGTGCGGCTCGGAGGCGTCGGCGGCGAGCGCTAGGCTCGGCGCCATGTCCTCAGCCTCCCGCGCGGACGGCCGTCGCCCTGACGAGCTGCGCCCCGTGACCATCACCCGCAACTACCTCGACGTCGGGGAGGGCAGCGTCCTCGTCGAGTTCGGCGGCACGAAGGTGCTGTGCCAGGCCTCCTTCACCGAGGGGGTGCCCCGCTGGCGCAAGGGTTCGGGGGACGGCTGGGTCACCGCCGAGTACGCGATGCTGCCGCGCTCGACCACGACCCGCTCGGACCGCGAGTCGGTGCGCCAGCGCATCGGCGGGCGCACGCACGAGATCTCCCGGCTCATCGGACGTTCGCTGCGCGCCGTGATCGACACCCGCGCGCTCGGGGAGAACACGATCGTGCTCGACTGCGACGTGCTCCAGGCCGACGG
>JAJUHG010000137.1 GCA_029267995.1 Micrococcales bacterium | reverse complement strand
TGCGGACCTGCGTCGGGCGATCACCGATCTCGAGAAGACCCGCAAACGCGAGGCGGGTCGCGCGCGCCGTGCCCAGACCGCGCGTACGCTCGACGCGCTGCGGCCCGGCGCGGTCGTCCAGGTGACCGGAGGTCGGCGCTCGGGCTACGGCGTCGTCGTCGGCGTGGGCCAGAGCGAGGGGTTCGACGGTCCCGCACCGAGCGTGCTCGGGGTCGACGGACGCGTGCGCCGGCTCGTCGCGCACGAGCTGCCCGGGGGAGTGCGCACGATCGGCGAGATGCCCTTGCCCCGGGGCTTCTCGGCGCGGCGCCACCAGGCCCGCAAGGACCTTGCGGCCCGGTTGCGAGCGTGGCTCGACGAGCGTGCGACGCCCCGCGGCCCGCGACCGGCTCGAACGCCCGACGGGGACGATGCCGAGCTCGCGGCGCTGCGCCGGCGTCTGAGGGAACACCCCTGCCATGCGTGCCCCGAGCGCGAGGACCACGCCCGCTGGGCCGAGCGGTGGCACCGGCTCGAGCGCGAGCACACGGCGCTCGTACGGCGGATCGAGGGCCGCACCGACTCGATCGCGCGCGACTTCGACCGTGCGTGCCGCCTCCTCGCGCGGCTCGGCTACCTCACGCCCGACGGGCAGGAGGTCACGGGCGAGGGGGAGGTGCTGCGCCGGGTCTACGCCGAGAACGACCTGCTCGTCGCCGAGTGCTTGCGCCGCGGGGTCTGGGACGAGCTCGACGCACCGTCCCTCGCGGGGATCGTCTCGTCGATCGTGTACGAGGCGCGCCGCGAGAGCGACACGCCCGGCCACGTCCCTGGCGGGACACGTGGGGCGCTCGGCCGCGCGATCGACGAGACCGTGCGCGTGTGGTCCGAGCTCGAGGACCTCGAGGCGCAGCACCGCTTCGAGAGCACTCGCCCGGTCGACACCGGGATCGTCGAGCCCGTCGTGCGGTGGGCGCAAGGGCGGGGCCTGGACTCCGTGCTGCGGGGCGGGGAGCTCGCCGCGGGAGACTTCGTCCGGTGGTGCAAGCAGGTGATCGACCTGCTCGACCAGCTCGCCGCCGCCGCCCCGACCCAGCGGCTGCGCTCGACGTCACAGCGCGCGGTCGGTGCGCTACGCCGCGGCGTCGTCGCATACTCCTCCCTGTGAGCACCCTGTTCCGCCGCGGCGTGATCCACTCCCCGGCCGACCCCTTCGCCCAGGCCCTCCTCGTCGACGACGGCGTCGTCACGTGGCTCGGCGACGACGACACCGCCGAGCACGTCAAGGCCGACGAGGTGGTCGACCTCGACGGGGCGATCGTGACGCCGGCCTTCGTCGACGCCCACGTGCACGCCCTCGAGACGGGCCTCGCGATCGAGGGCCTCGACCTGAGCCGCGCACGCTCGCTCGCCGACGCGCTCGCCGAGGTCGAACGGGCCGCAGCCCGCACCCGCGCGGCGGGCGGGGCCCGCGTGCTCGGCCACTCGTGGGACGAGACCCGGTGGCCCGAGGGCCGTCCGCCCACGATCGCCGAGCTCGACCGGGCCGCGGGCGGCCTCGAGGTCTACCTCTCGCGCGTCGACGTGCATTCCGCGGTCGTCTCGAGCGCGCTCGCGCACGCCGCGGGGCTCGAGGGACGCCCCGGGTGGTCCGAGGACGGCCTCGTGCGCCTCGAGGCGCACCACGGGGCACGGGCCCGCGCCCGCGAGCTCGACCCCGCCGAGCGCACGCGCCTGTACCGGCTCGCGCTCGAGGCCGCTGCCGCGCACGGGATCGTGAGCGTCCACGAGCAGTCCGCGCCGCACATCGACACGCGCGAGGGTCTCGCCGAGCTGCTCACGATGACCGCCTCGGACGACTCGGGCCTCCCGCTCGTGGTCGGCTACCGGGGCGAGCTGTGCGAGACGGTCGACGATGCTCGCGCGATCCTCGAGGCGCTCCCGGGCCTCACCGGGATCGGGGGAGACCTCAACGTCGACGGTGCGATCGGTTCGCGCACCGCAGCGCTGCGCGAGCCGTACGCGGACGACCCCGCGACCCGTGGCGAGCTCTTCCTCGACGCGGGCCAGGTCGCCAACCACCTCACGGCCGTGACCCGCGCGGGGTCTCACTCCTCCTTCCACGTGATCGGTGACCGGGCGATGGACGAGTACCTCGTGGGTCTCGAGGCCGCCGCCTCGGTCGAGGGCATCCCCGCGCTGCACCGCGCGGGGCATCGGCTCGAGCATGCCGAGATGATCGACGCTCGTGCGCTCGCGACGCTCGTGCTGCACGGGGTCCGCCTGAGCGTCCAGCCCGCCTTCGACGCCGCCTGGGGAGGCCCTGCGGGGATGTACCCCCGGCGGCTCGGGACGATCCGCGCGGGCGCGCTCAACCCGTTCGCGGACCTCGTCGGCGGGGGGCTGCCGATCGCGCTCGGCTCGGACTCGCCCGTGACGCCGTTCGACCCGTGGGGTGCCGTGCGGGCCGCGCTCTTCCACCATGCTCCCGAGCAACGCATCACCGCCCGGGCAGCGTTCCGCGCGCACACCCGGGGCGGCTGGCGGCTCGCGGGGCTCGACGGCACGGGGGCCGGTGAGATCAGGGTCGGCGCGCCCGCGCACCTCGCTGTGTGGCGCACCGACGCGCTCGTCGTCCAGGTCCCCGAGGGGGCGCTGCCGAGGTGGAGCACGGACGCCCGCGCAGGCACCCCGCTGCTGCCCGACCTGAGCGACCCCGAGGCGCGTCCCGAGTGCGTGCTGACGCTACGCGCGGGCCGCGTGCTGTTCGACGCCCAGGCATGAGTGCCCCACCCGGGTGAATGTGGGCGACACGCCGCACGACACGCCGGTGAACTCACGGCGAAATCGATGACTTGGCCGTTCTTTGACCAGCACATTCGCCTCTGACCTGCGCAAACACTCGCGTTGATCGTCGCGTCGGATGTGGGTAGTTTCGGTGCGTCCGGTGCGAGCCGGGCCACGAAAAGTACCGCCGGGCGCGTCCTGTCGAAGGGCTGCGACCGTCGCGGACCAGAGGCCGACCGGCCTCGTGCGATCAACAGAAAACGAGCATCACACCCGTGATGCCCGGTACGAAGGTTGCGCGGGCCGGTCGGCCGTTCCGTGCCGGTGCTGCAGAGCCCGAGGTCCTCGCCGAGGCCGCGTAGGCTGGCGCCGTGCCGTCCCGTCTCGTGTCCCTCGTGCTCGCCGCGACTGGGGGAGTGGTCACGGACCTTGGCTTCCCGGGCACGGACCTGTGGGGGCTCGCCTTCGTCGGGGTCGCGCTGCTGTTCCTCGCGCTCGGGCGCGACTCGGCCCGCTGGAACCTGCTCGTGGGCCTCGTATGGGGGCTCGCGTTCTTCGTCCCGCACTTGTTCTGGACCTCGATCGTGGTCGGGCCCGCGGTCTCGCTCGCCCTCCCGCTGCTCGAGGCGGCCTTCGTCGCGCTCTTCGGCGCGGCATGGTCATGGGCGCGGCGCGGAGCCGTGATCTGGCGCAGCCCCGCGTTCCAGGTGCTCGGGTTCGCGCTCGTGTGGGTCGCGCTCGAGGAGGCGCGCTCGGCCGCGCCCTTCGGTGGCTTCCCGTGGGGTCGCCTCGCCTTCTCGCAGGCCGACTCCCCGCTCCTGCGGCTCGCGTGGCTCGGAGGCGTCCCACTGCTCTCCGGGGTGGTCGCCGCGATCGGAGCACTCCTCGCAGTTGCCCTGCTCTCGGCCCGGCGGGTCCTCGTGCTGCGCACCCTCGTCAGTCTCGGGACCGTCGGGGCGCTCCTCGCGATCGGCCTCCTCATGCCCGTGGGGACGCGCGCCGAGGCCGGGACCCTGCACGTCGCGGCGGTCCAGGGCAACGTCGACGAGCACGAGGAGGACCCGTACGTCCGCCAGTCGCGCGTCGTCGACAACCACGCCGCCGAGACGATGACCCTCCTCGAGCAGGTCGAGCCCGGTGAGCTCGACGTCGTGCTGTGGCCCGAGAACGTCACCGCGACCGACCTGCGCGAGGACGAGCGCTCGGCAGCCGTCGTCGAGCAGGCCGCGCAGGCCCTCGGCGCCCCGATCCTGCTCGGCACGATCGAGTACCCGAGCACCTCGACCCGGTTCAACACGACGGTCCTGTGGGAGCCCGGGACGGGCATCACCCAGACGTACCGCAAGCAGCGCCCAGCGCCGTTCTCGGAGTACATCCCGATGCGCGAGCTCGCGCGACGCGTGACCCCCCTCGTCGACAACGTCTCGCACGACATGATCGCCGGCTCCGAGCCGGGCCTCGTGACGGTCACGTCCGACGCGCTGGGCCGCGAGGTGCCGATCGCGGTGGGCATCTGCTTCGAGGTCGCCTACGACTGGGTCGTGCGCGACGGCGTGCGCGCGGGCGGTGAGCTGCTCGTGATCCAGACGAACAACTCGACCTTCGGCTACTCCGACGAGTCCCTCCAGCAGCTCGCGATGTCCCGGGTGCGGGCGGTCGAGACGGGGCGCACGACGATACAGATCTCGACGGTCGGGGTGAGCGCGCTCATCGCGCCGCACGGCGCCGTGAGCAACCTGACCGAGCTGTGGACCGCGGACAGCTTCGTTGCGCGCGTCCCGCTGCGCACCTCGATCACGCCCGCGGTGCGCTTCGGCCAGCAGCTCGTCTGGGCGGTCTCGGCGCTCGGCGGCCTCGTCGTCGCGTCCGGCGCGGCGGGTGCGTGGCGCATGCGGGCCGCGAGCCGGGGCAGGATGCTCGCATGAGCAGAGTCGAACGGGTCGGGGCGGGCGAGGGCGTCGTCGTCGTCATCCCGACCTACGACGAGCGCGAGTCGCTCCCCGTGACGGTCCGGCGCCTGCGCGAGGCGGTCCCCGAGGCGCATGTGCTCGTGGTCGACGACGCGAGCCCTGACGGCACGGGCCAGGTCGCCGAGGACCTTGCCGCAGAGCTCGGGCGCATCGACGTCATGCACCGGGCCGGCAAGAGCGGGCTCGGGAGCGCCTACGTCGCGGGGTTCGGGTGGGCGCTCTCGCGCGGGTTCGACGTCGTGGTCGAGATGGACGCGGACGGTTCGCACCGCCCCGAGGAGCTTCCCGCGGTGCTCGAGGCGCTCGTGGAGAGCTCGGCGGACCTCGCGATCGGTTCGCGCTGGGTGCGCGGGGGACGGGTCGAGAACTGGCCGTGGCACCGCGAGGTGCTCTCGCGGGGGGCGAACACCTACACGCGCCTCGCGATGGGCATGGCCGTGCGGGACGCGACCGCGGGCTTCCGGGCGTACCGCGCCGAGATGCTCGGCCGTCTCGACCTTGCGACGGTCGCCTCGCAGGGGTACTGCTTCCAGGTCGACCTCACGTGGCGCACGGTGCGCGCGGGCGGGCAGGTCGTCGAGGTGCCGATCACCTTCGTCGAGCGCGAGCGGGGCACCTCGAAGATGAGTCGGTCGATCATCCTCGAGGCCCTGTGGCGGGTCACCGCGTGGGGCGCGGCGCACCGCGCGCGTCAGCTGCGCGGGCTCGTCCGGCGCTGACTCGTGCGCACTGACTCGTGCGGCGCTGCTGGACGAAGAACGCCCCGGTCCACGCGGGACCGGGGCGTCCGTTCGTCACGGGGGCGCTCAGGGCGCCCGCGTCGTCAGGCGCTGCGGCGCAGCTTGCCCGAGCGCAGCAGCTCGAGGCGCTCGTCGAGGAGCTCCTGGAGCTCGGCGACGGTGCGGCGCTCGAGGAGCATGTCCCAGTGCGTGCGCTGCGGCTTGCCGGGCTTGGCCTCGGGCTGCTCGGCGTCGCGCAGGAGCGCGAGCGCTCCGCAGCGGCACTCCCAGTTGGGCGGGACGTCGGCCTCGACGGAGAAGGGGAGGACGACGGTGTGCCCGTTCGGGCAGTCGTAGTGCGCCTGGAACCGCGGGGCGAACTCGACGCCTTCCTCGGACTCCAGGCTCAGCGAACCGAGGCCGCTTCCGCGCAGTGAACGGCTGGCCATAGTGGACCTCCCGGGGGCTCCGCTTGTGGCGGGGTCGATAGCAGGACCACGTGATCCGTGATCCTCACAAGTGTCTCGACGTCAAGAACGTCCAGCACCACTGAAGTGTTCCAGCCGGTCGTGAAGGTCCCGTGAACGTCGCGGCGAGGCCACGCGGACCTCACGTGCCCATCGTGTCGGTTCTCGGCCCCGTGCGCGCGTCGAGAATCGGCTCGTGCCCGACAGCCTGTGCCTCGAGCAGGCCTCACGGGGCTCGGCACGGGCCGTGTGACCGGGAGGAAGCCGGTCGCCGGAGCCAGCCGCTGTCCCGGTGCTCGGGCGGTGTCAGCGGTCCCGGGTGCGTGGGGCGAGCACGACCCCGTCGGTGAACATCACGCCGTCGGCGAAGCGAGCCTCGACCTGACCCCCGCCGAACTGCTCGGCGTGCAGGCGCGCGTAGAGCCCACCCGCGGCGACGAGCTCCTCGTGCCGCCCGGTCTCG
>JAJUHG010000136.1 GCA_029267995.1 Micrococcales bacterium | reverse complement strand
CGACGACGAGTCCGACCTCGTGCGCTGGCTGCACGAGGCGGTCGACGCGGGCGTCGACGTCGTGCTCAACCCCGCGGCTTTCACGCACTACTCCTACGCGCTGCGTGACGCGGCGGCGATGGTCACGAAGAGCGGGCGGCGCCTCGTCGAGGTGCACCTGTCGAACCCCGCGGCGCGCGAGGAGTTCCGGCACACCTCGGTGGTCGGGGGAGTTGCGACGGGCACGGTCGCGGGCTTCGGTGTGGTCTCGTACCGTCTTGCGCTCCTCGCGCTCGCCGAGCCTGGATCCCGCTGAATCAAGGGCTAGGGCTTGATGACTCTCAATCAAGCCCCTATGGTTGATCCATGTTCGTCATGACGATCGACCAGCAGGGCAGCACGCGCCGCGGCGACCAGGTCGCGAGCCTCCTCGCGCACCTCGCCGAGCGCGGGCTCACCCACCCTGCGAAGGGCTTCGTGCTCGGCTTCGAACGCACGGTCGGCGACGAGGTGCAGGCCGTGCTCGACAGCGCCGAGCGCGTCGTCGAGGTCGCGCTCGAGCTCGTGCGTCTCGACGGGTGGAGCATCGGGATCGGGGCGGGCGAGGTCCACGAGCCGTTGCCCCAGACCTCGCGCGCCGCGAGCGGCCAGGCCTTCGTGCACGCCCGGGACGCCGTCGAGCGCGCGAAGCAGCGGGGGAGCACGGTCCCCCTCGCGGTCGACGGCGCTCACCCCGAGCGCGCGGGTGAGGCCGAGGCCCTCCTGCGCCTGCTCGGAGCCGTCGTCGCACGCCGCACCGCAGCAGGATGGGCCGCCGTCGACGCCCTCGTCGCAGGTGCCCGGACCCAGAAGGATGTCGCCGCCCGCCTCGGGGTGTCCGAGCAGGCCGTGAGCCAACGCCTGCGCACCGCCCTGTGGGCCGAGGAGTCCGCGAACCGCCCGCTTGCCGCCCGCTTGCTCACCGAAGCGCAAGGAGCCCTCGCATGACCGTCCTGCTGGCCATCCTCGTGTGGGCCCTCGCGCTCGCCCTCTCGGTCGGGGGTGGGGCGTGGCTCACGGCGCGCCTCCTCGCCCACGTCGACAAGGCCGACGCGTCGCACAGGCCCGCCGACGACGGCGCCTCGCCCACCCCGCCCGTCGGCGCCGCCCCCGCCAGGGACGGGGTCGACAGCCCGCGCGTGCGCGCCGTGCTGCGCGGCGGGATGTGGATCGGGGCGCTCGAACGCCTCGCCGTGACGGGGTGCATCCTCGTCGGGTTCACGCCCGGGATCGCCGTCGTCGTCGCCGTCAAGGGCCTCGGCCGCTTCCCTCAGCTGCGTGACGACCCGGCCGCCTCGGAACGCTTCGTGATCGGATCGCTCGCCTCGCTCGTGTGGGCCGCCGCGACCGGCTTCGCGGGCCTCGGGCTGCTGCACCTCGTCTGGGGCTAGACGAGGCGAACCGATAGACTCACCGGCGGTCTGGCGCCCGGCAGGACCACCTCGAGCAGAAGGAAGACGATGGCGACCTCGAACGACATCAAGAACGGCAGCGTGCTGCGCATCGACGGCCAGCTGTGGGCCGTGACCGAGTTCCAGCACGTCAAGCCCGGCAAGGGCGGGGCGTTCGTGCGCACCAAGATGAAGAACGTCGTCACGGGCAAGATCGTCGACAAGACCTTCAACGCCGGCGCCAAGGTCGAGATGGCCAACGTCGACCGCTCCGACATGCAGTACCTGTACCGCGACGGAACCGACTTCGTGTTCATGGACAACGACACCTACGACCAGATCTCGGTCCCTGAGTCCGTCGTCGGCGACGCCGCGAACTTCCTGCTCGAGTCGATGACCGCGACCGTCGCGACCAACGACGGGATCCCGCTCTACATCGAGCTGCCCCCGCACGTGACCCTCGAGATCACCCAGACCGACCCGGGCCTGCAGGGCGACCGCTCGACGGGCGGCACGAAGCCCGCGACGCTCGAGACCGGCTACCAGATCCAGGTCCCGCTGTTCCTCGAGGCCGGGGTCAAGGTCAAGGTCGACACGCGTGACGGCTCGTACCTCGGCCGCGTGAACGACTAGTGGCACCCTCCGCACGGACCAAGGCCCGCAAGCGCGCCGTCGACGTCCTCTTCGAGGCTGCCCAGCGCGGGCTCGAGCCCACCGAGGTGCTCGCGCAGCGGCTCGTCGAACCGGGCACCCTCACGGCCTTGCCGCAGTACACGGTCGAGATCGTCGAAGGGGTGGGCTCTGAGCTCGCCCGGATCGACGAGGCCCTCGTGACCTACGCCCAGGGATGGACGCTCGAGCGCATGCCCGCGGTCGACCTCGCGATCCTGCGGGTCGGGGCGTGGGAGATCCTGTGCAACGAGGAGGTCGACGACCCGGTCGCGATCGACGAGGCCGTCGAGCTCGCCCGGAGCCTGTCGACCGACGACTCGCCGTCCTTCGTCAACGGGCTCCTCGGGCGCATCGCACGGCTCAAGACCACGCTCTGAGAAACCACCCGGTGGGCTCCGAGGGAGATGTCCGGGCCTGCGCTAGTGTGAGTGCTTTCCAGCCGTTCGCCCGCATTCGCGGGGGCCCCACGTGCGTGGGCAGATCTAGGGAGGACGCGCGCATGGCGCGACGGTACGAGCATGCCCACGAGGAGTCTCGGCAGGGGAGGACGACGCGCGGTGCGGCGGTCCTCGCGGGGGGTGCTCTCGTCTTCGCCTCGCTCGTCGCCGCGACCTCGCCGGCCGCGGCCGGTGATGCCACACCCGTCCCGGCCCTGACCGCACCGGCCTCTGACGAGGCCACCGTCTCGGGCCTCGTGGTCGAGCACAGCTCGCCCGCAGGCGCGAGTGCTGCGACCCGCGTGGCGGCCGGGGCGAGGATCACGGCGTCCGAGGCAGGCACGAGCACGATCACCTTCGCCACCCCGACCTCGGCCGAGGAGGCCGAGCGGCTCGCGCACCAGATCGAGCAGCTGCCGGGCGTCACCGAGGTCTCGCTCAACGCGGTCCTGCACCCCGCGGCGGCGCCTCCCGGCGGCGCCCCGGGCGACCCGTACTTCAGCGAGCTCACGGGGATCTGGGACTCCCGCTCCTCGGTGAGCTTCGCGATGGGCGGCAAGGCCCGCTCGGTCTCGCTCCCCGCAGGCGGGTACTCGACCAAGGCGCCCTCGCTGTGGCGGCTCACGAAGGGATCGAGCAACGTCACCGTCGCGGTGCTCGACACGGGCCAGACCCCGCACCCCGACCTCGACGCGAATACCGTCAAGGGCTACGACTTCGTGAGTTCGACGAGCCGCTCTGCCGACGGCGACGGGCGGGACGCGGACCCGAGCGACCCGGGCGACTACTTCGGCGCGAAGCCCTCGAGCTGGCACGGCACGCACGTCGCAGGCACGATCGCGGCGGCAGAGAACGGCGTCGGCGTGATCGGCAACGCACCGGGCGTGCGGATCCAGCACGTGCGCGTGCTCGGCCGCGGCGGTGGCGACATGAAGGACATCGCTGACGGCATCGCGTGGGCCGCGGGCGCCAAGGTGTCCGGCGCACCCAAGAACACGACCCCCGCGAAGGTGCTCAACCTCTCCCTCGCGGGCCCAGGCAAGTGCCAGCCCTACCTGCAGAAGGCGATCAACAAGGCGCGCAAGCGCGGCGCCGTCCTGATCGTCGCCGCCGGCAACGAGGGCGAGAACGCGAAGAACTTCATGCCCGGCAACTGCAAGAACGTCATCACGGTCGCCGCGACCGACACCGCGGGCGGACGCACGAGCTACACCAACTACGGCAAGAACATCGACCTCGCCGCGCCTGGCGGGGCGGACACCTCGTGGTCGACCGACTCGCGCGACTTCATCCTCTCGACGTGGAACCTCGGCACGATGGGCCAGGGCAAGGCGGGCTACAACTACATGGCCGGCACCTCGATGGCCGCCCCCGGTGTCTCGGGCGTCGCTGCGCTCGCCGCCTCGCTGCGCCCGGGCATCTCGGGCAAGCAGCTCGAGCGAGTCGTCCGCAACGCGATCACCAAGTTCCCGAACCGCACGACGCACGGCGCGCGCAACTGCGCGAAGAAGAAGGTGTGCGGCAAGGGCATGACCGACGCCTCGCGCGTGCCGACGACCTTCCTCGCCAAGCCCAAGGTGAAGAACGCCCTCGTGGGCCGCAAGGCCAAGGCCAACCCCCAGGTCGTCGCCCCGAACGCGACGTTCAAGTACCAGTGGCTGCGCAACGGCAAGAAGATCAAGGGCGCGACCAAGAAGACCTACAAGATCGCCAAGAAGGACCTCGGCAAGAAGCTCTCGGTGCGCATCACGGCCAAGCTCAAGGGCTTCCCGAAGAGCAAGATCAAGAGCTCGACGGTCAAGGTCAAGAAGAACACCCCCAAGGTCAAGGCCGCGCTCAAGAAGAAGACCGTCAAGCGCTCCCAGCGGGCTCGCGTGACGGTCACGGTCAACGCCGGGGTGACCAAGAAGCCCACGGGCAAGATCAAGGTCACCTACGGCAAGAAGTCCAAGACGTACACGCTCAAGAAGTCCCACAAGGGCAAGCTCACGGTGAAGCTCCCGAAGCTCTCGAAGGGCAAGCACACCGTCCGGGCGAAGTACACGCCCGCGAAGAGCCTCAAGAAGTACGTCTCGTCGAAGAGCTCGAAGAAGGTCACGCTGCGCGTCAAGTAGGCGCCGCCGCGCACAAGAGCCCGCCCAGCACCCGCAGGGCGGGCTCTTGCATGTCCTAGACCTGAGGGCGCCCGCTGCCGGCCTGGGGGAGCCGCACCCGTTGCGGCGCGTGGCTCGCGGGGCGGCCCACGAGGAAGCCTTGGACCCTGTCGGCTCCTAGCTCCCGCACGATCTCGAGCTGCTCGACCGTCTCGATGCCCTCGACCACGACCTCGAGCCCGCTCGCGTGCGCGATGTCCACCACGGCGCGCAGCACCGCACACCCCCGGGCCGTCGTGACGTCGCCCGTGAGGGCGCGGTCGACCTTGAGCACGTCGACCGGGAGGTTCGCGAGCCGGGTGAGCGTCGAGTACCCGGTGCCGAAGTCGTCGAGAGCGATCCGCACCCCCTCCGCGCGCAGCGACTGCAAGGTCTCGACCCCGAGCGGGAGGTCGTCGAGCAGCGCGGTCTCGGTGATCTCGAGGATGAGCTTGTCGCGGTCCCCAGGCCCCCACGCCTCGAGGAGACGCGCCGCGAGGTCCGGCTCGGCAAGCTGCCGCGGGGAGACGTTGACGCCGACCGGGAGCGCGAACAGCTCGAGCGCCCGGCGCGCCGCGCGCACCACGCCGATCCCGATCTCGATGATCTGCCCGCTCTCCTCCGCGGCCGAGACCCACTCGCGGGGCTCGTGCGCGCCGTCCTCGTCGACCCACCTGCTGAGCGCCTCGACCGCGACGACCTCGAGCGAGGTCGCGTCGACGATCGGCTGGAAGTGCACGTCGAACTCGCCCTCGGCGACCGAGCGCGTGATGCGCCGCGCGAGGTCGATCTCGCGCAGCACCCGGGCGCGCAGCTCGGCGTCGAACACCCGGACCCCGAGCCCCTTGCGCTTTGCCTCGAACATCGCGGTGTCCGCGTCCCGCACGAGCGAGTGCGCCTCGCGTGGCTCGTCACGGTCCGCGACGAGAACCCCTACCGAGAGCGAGCGCACCTTGCCGGGGGAGGCGGCGACGACGGCGTCCTCGATCCGCCGGGCGAGGGCGACGACCTCGGCGACGCTCGGGGCATCGGGCAGGACGATGACGAACTCGTCGCCCCCGTACCGTGCGACGAGCCCGGCGTCCCCGACGGTCTCGCGCATCTCGCGTGCCGTCGCTTGAAGCACCGAGTCACCCGTGGGGTGCCCGAACTCCTCGTTGACCCGCTTGAACGCGTCGAGGTCGCAGAACAGCACCGCGAGACCGCCTGCGTCCTCGCGCTCCCAGTGCTCGCTCACGTAGGTGTCGAGCCGCCGGCGGTTGGGCAGGCCCGTGAGGAAGTCGTGCTCGGCGGCATCGCGCAGCCGCCGGCTCAGGTCGTGCCGGTCCGCGGCCGCCGAGACCACCTGGCCGAGGTCGTCGAGGAAACCGGTCGCCTGCGGGTCACGGGTCACCTCGGCCGGGGCCGCGAACGAGGTGTGGTGCGCGCCGCGCGGGGTCCGGGTGATCCGCCCCTCGATGTCCTGGGCCCCAAGCAGGGCGCGGGCCGCGACCTCAGCGCGCTCGAGAAGCTGCTCGGGGTCGCGGTCGAACCACGCGGCTTGCGTGAGCGCCGCGACCGCGTCGCGCATGTGCTTCTGCCGTGCGCTGCGCGCGATCGACGCACGCGTGTGCTGCACCCCGCCGTAGATCACGACCGCGACGACGGGCAGCGCCCACAGCGAGGTCAGCAGCTCGGCGACCGGGCCGGACACGATCACGAACGCGGCCGTGAGCCCGCCGAAGCTCAGCGCGACCGCGAGCGCTGCGGCGGTGCGCATCGCGCCCGCAGTCATGCGTCGGATCCCGAGCACGACGTACGCGAGGGCGAGCAGCACGG
>JAJUHG010000135.1 GCA_029267995.1 Micrococcales bacterium | reverse complement strand
TCGCGTTGTCCCAGTGCTCGACGCGCAGCGCCGTCCCGAGCGCGCCGTTGCGGGCGAGCGCGACGTCACCCGCGGCGAGCACGTGCGCGTCGGAGGACCGCAGGTACTCGTCGACCACGACGCCGCCGTCGACGCGCAGGCGGTCTCGCTCCCCGCGCGCGGCTACGAGCTCGTCGGGCGCCTCTTCGCGGCAGGGGTCGCGAGCTCGGAGCGCACGGGAGAGCCCGTGCGCCACTGCCTCGAACGGACCTTCGCGGCCGCAGGTCGCGCGCACGGGCGCGAGGCACCCGGACCCGGCGACGCCCTCGAACGCACCGCACGGGTCCTCGCGAACCTCGGCTACGAGCCGCACCGCGCGCCCGATCGCCTCGAGCTCGCCAACTGCCCGTTCCACGCGCTCGCGCAGGACGAGGCCGAGCTCGTGTGCGGCCTCAACCACTGCTTCGTGTCGGGCCTCACCGAGGAGACCGCACCGGGCGAGCTCGACGCTCGGCTCGAGCCGGACCCGCAGCGGTGCTGCGTCGTCGTGCATCGCACGTCGGGCTGAGCTCAGCCTGCGGGAAGCTCCTCGGCGAGGACCGCGAGGTGGGACAGCTCGAGCTCCTTGGTCGAGGTCACGAGGGTCACCTCGCCCCCGGCCGCGAGCTCGCGCAACCGGGCGAGCGCGCTCGCGGCAGGCTCGGTCTCGAGCTCGGCGCGGTAACGCGCGGCGAACTCGGGGAACCTATCCGCGACGTGGCCGTACCAACGGCGCAGCTCGTGCGAGGGGGCGACGTCGCGCAGCCACTCGTCGAACGCGCCCGAGCCCTTCGCGACACCGCGGGGCCACAGCCGGTCGACGAGCACGCGTGGGGTCTCGTCCGTGCGCTCGTCGTAGACCCGGGCGAACCGCACCATGGGGCCACGATGCTCCCTGGCACCCCACGCCGCAAGGGGCGCGGGGTGCCAGGGAGCCCGGATCAGCCGCCGGCCGTGACCTCGACGAGCGCGGGGCGCAGCGAGCGCTGTCCCGCGGACCACGTGCGGAAACCGCCGTCGAGGTTCGCGACGTCCTCGTACCCGAGCTCGCGCAGGAGGCGGGCCGCGGTGTGCCCGCGCTGGCCCGCGGCGCAGCTCACGACGACGCGGCCCGCGGGGATCTGGGTGTGCCGTGCACGGAGCTCGTCGAGCGGGAGGTGCATCGCGCCGGGGAGGGGCTCGGCCGCGACCTCGTCCGCGCCGCGCACGTCGACGAGCGTCGCCCCGGCCGCGAGCTCGGCGTCGAGCTCGTGCCACTGCACGGTCTCGGTGAGCCCGGCCGCGAGGTTGTCGGCGATCATCCCGAGCATGACGACGGGGTCCTTCGCGGCCCCGTACTGCGGGGCGTAGGCGAGCTCGAGGTCGGCGAGCTCGCTCGCGCGCAGGCCCGCGCGCATCGCGGTAGCGATGACGTCGATCCGCTTGTCGACCCCGTCGCGCCCGACGCCCTGCGCCCCGAGGATCTCGTCGGTGCGCGGGTCGACGAGGAGCTTGAGCGCGATCGTCTGCGCGCCCGGGTAGAAGCCCGTGTGGTGCAGGGGGTGGGTGTGGATCGCCCGGACCGGGCGCCCCGCGGCGCGCAGCCGCTCCTCGCTCCAGCCGACGGCGGCCGCGGTGAGCCCGAGGACGCCGACGACGGCGGTCCCGAGCACGGGCCTCGAGCGCACCTCGCGGCCCGCAATGACGTCCGCGACGAGCCGGCCGTGACGGTTCGCGGTCTGGGCGAGCGGGACGAGGACGGGCTCGCCGGTCACGGCGTCGCGCTTGGTCGCGGCGTCGCCGACCGCGAAGATCGCGGGGTCGCTCGTGCGCTGCTGAGCGTCGACGAGCACACCGCCGCGGTCGTCGAGCTCGAGGCCCGCAGCGCGCGCGAGGCCCGACTCGGGCCGCACGCCCACCGCGAGCACGACGAGCTCGCCCGGGACGCGTTCCTCGACGTGCAACCCGTCTCGATGCCCCTCGAGGAGGACGTCGTCGGGGCCGAGGCTCGTCGCGGTCATTCCCGTGCGCACCGTGACGCCGTGCGCCTCGAGGTGCTCGGCGACGAGCACCGCGAGCTCGCGGTCGAGCGGGGGCAGCACGTGCTCGCCCGCCTCGACGAGCGTGACCTTGAGGCCCGCGGCGAAGAGGTTCTCGGCGAGCTCGAGCCCGACGAAGCCCCCGCCGACGACGACGGCGGTGCGCGGCCTGCCCTCGAGCGCGGCCATGATCTGGTCGAGGTCGTCGAGGTCGCGCAGCACGTGCGCGCGCTCGCCGCCCGGGAGCGTGGGCCGCACGGGCGAGGCGCCCGTCGCGAGGACGAGCTCGTCGTAGCGCTCGACGTACCGCTCGTCCGTGCGCATGTCGCGCACGTGGATCTCGCGGCGCTCCCGGTCGATCTCAATGACCTCGTGGCGCGTGCGCACGTCGAGCGCGAAACGCTCGCGCAGTTGCTCGGGGGTCTGCAGGAGGAGCGTCTCGCGCTCGGGGATCGTGCCGCCCACGTGGTACGGCAGCCCGCAGGCGGCGAAGGAGACGTGCTCGCCGCGTTCGAGGACGACGATCTCGCGCTGCTCGTCGAGGCGGCGCAGCCTGGTCGCGGCGGACATCCCACCCGCCACGCCGCCGACGACGACGGTCCGGCGGCTCATCGCCCGAAGAGGGATGCGAACCAGCCCTTCGGCGCCTGCTCCTCGCACGAGCAGCGCTGCGCCGCGGGCACGCCCCGCATGACCTCGTCGACGTGCTGGCCGCAGCCGCTCCACGTCGTCTTGCCGCACCGCCGACAGCTCACCGCTGAACACATGCCATGATCCTTCCAATATGCCCCTGGGGGTATCCAACCCGAGAACCATAACACCCCCGGGGGTATGATGAGCGCATGGACCTCCCGCTCGAGACGACCCAGCCCGTCATCAACCGCCTGCGCCGCGCGCACGGCCAGCTCGCGGGCGTGATCCGCATGCTCGAGGAAGGGCGGGACTGCGAGGACGTCGTGACCCAGCTCGCGGCGGTGTCGAAGGCGCTCGACCGGGCCGGCTTCGCCGTGATCGCGGGCGGCCTGCGCGAGTGCCTCACGGGCGACGGGCCAGACGCGGACGCCGCGAAGCTCGAGAAGCTCTTCCTCGCCCTCGCCTGACGCGACTCAGCCGTGCGCGTGCGGGCCCGGGCTGCCCCACGCACCTGGCGTGACCCGCGTGCCCGCGAGGATGTCCTCGACGAAGCCGGCGAACCGCGGGCACCGGGCCACGTCGTGCTCCTCGCACTCGAAGGCGTGCTGCGCCATGGCCCTCGCTCGCGCGATCTCCTCCGCGCGCCGGTCGAGGTCCGCGAGGTGCGCCTCGAGCACCTCGTGCCGCTGCGGCGCTTCCCCGTCGAGCAGCGCGGCGACCTGCCCGAGCCCGAGGCCCGCGGCCTTCGACCGCAGGATCACGGCGACGCGGACGACGTCGTCGTCGGCGAACCGCCGTCGGCCCGCACCGTCGCGCTGCGGCGCGAGCAGACCGACGTCCTCCCAGTGCCGCAGGACGTGGGTCGCGAGACCGAAGCGCTCGGCAACCTCCCCGATCGAGTACGTCGCCACTGTTGACTTCATGTCAACATGAACTCGCATCCTGCTCGGGAACGCAAGCCCGAGGAGGAGAAATGACCCACCACGACGTGATCGTCCTGGGCGGAGGAGCCGCAGGCCTCAGCGCCGCGCTGGCCCTCGGCCGCGCCCGCAGGAGAGTCCTCGTGCTCGACGAGGGGCGCCCCCGCAACCGCTTCGCGGCGCACATGCACACCGTCCTCGGCCACGAGGGTCTCGACCCCGCCGAGCTGCTCGAGCGAGGGCGCGCTGAGGTCGCCCGCTACGGCATCGAGGTGCGCCCGGGCCGCGCGGTCGAGGTGCGCGACACGGGCGAGACCGACGTGCGGCTGCGCGTCGTGACCCACGAGGGCGAGGAGCTCGCGACCCGCGCGCTCGTCCTCGCGACGGGGCTGACCGACCACCTGCCCGACGTCCCGGGCCTTGCCGAACGGTGGGGCACGCGGGTCCTGCACTGCCCGTACTGCCACGGCTGGGAGGTCCGCGGCGAGCGCCTCGCCGTCCTGCTCACCTCGCACGCGGGCCTCCACCAGGCCGAGCTCGTGCGCCAGTGGAGCGATGACCTCACGGTGCTCGCGGGCGAGGTCGAGGTGCCAGCTCTTGCCGCCGCCCGGCTCGCCTCGCGCGGCGTGCAGATCGTCTCCGGGAAGCTCACCTCGGTCGAGGACTCGGCCGACGGCGGCCTCGCGGTGCGGACCGCGGCCGGGGCGGTCCACGTCGTCGACGCGATCTTCGTCGCGAGCCGAGCCGTACCGAACGACGGCGCTCTCGCGAATCTCGGCCTCGAACGCGCCGAGCTGCCGGGCGGCCAGGGCAGCTTCCTCGCCGTCGACCCGACCGGCCGCACGAGCCACGAGCGGATCTGGGCCGCAGGCAACGTGACCTCCCCCGCGCTCGGCGTCGCCGCCTCGGCGGGCGCGGGGACCATCGCGGGAGGGATGGTGAACATGGCGCTCGTGGTGGCCGAGTTCGACGCGGCCGAGCGGGCGCTCGCCGCGCAGACCTCGGGAGCCTGAGCGACCATGAGAGAGCCCTCATCCAGGGCTCACCCACCGTTCATCCTGACCTGGTGGTGTGGGGTCATCGGCTCCGAGGCACCTCCTCGGCGACACGGAAGGACCATCACCATGAAGATCTCCCGCACCCTCGCGATCGCTGCGACGTCCAGCCTGCTCCTGACCGCCGTGCCGCTCGCGGCGCACGCGGACGACCTCTCGCGCAACGGTAGCTACACGGTCGAGCGAGGGCGGACGATCTCGGGCGACCTCACGGTGCGCAAGGGCACCGTCAAGATCTACGGCACGGTCAAGGGCGACGTCCGCCAGATCGGCAAGGGCTCGGTCATCGTCTACGCGTCGGGTGAGGTCGACGGGAACATCGTCGAGTCCGGCAAGGGCAGCGTGCGCGTCCACGGCGACGTCGACGGCAACGTCACCGAGCGCGGCAAGGGCATCGTGCGCGTCCACCGCTCGGGATCCGTCGACGGCAACGTCTCCGAGCGCGGTGCAGGCTTCGTCGAGGTCGACCGCGGCGCCGAGGTCGACGGGAACATCGTCGAGCGCGGCCCGGGAGACGTCCTCGTGCGGGGCTCGGTCGACGGCAACGTCGACGAGACCGGCAAGGGCGACCTCCTTGTACTCGGCACCGCGGAGATCGACGGTGACGTGACCGAACGCAAGGCTGGCAACGTCTACCTCTACCGAGGCGCGAGCATCGACGGCTCGGTCCACGAGCGCGGCAAGGGCCGCCTCGTGCGTCTGTGACCAGCGAAGCTCTCGGGCCCGCTCCTCTCACCGGGGGCGGGCCCGATCGCGTTCAGCCCGCGGGGCGCGGACCCGGCGTGCGCCTCACTCGCGGAAGGGCCTGACCGGGCCGTCCTGCACGACGACGATCTCGCCGTGCTCGAAGCCCAGCTCGGGGTCGGCCGCGATCGAGGTGAGGAGCGCGACGACGTCGTCCGCGGTGCGCTCGTCGGGGACGTTCGCGCGGACCACGAGGTCCCCGACGTCCTCGACCGCGTCGACGAGCACGGCGCCGGGGCAGCGTGCGCGGGCATGCAGCAGCCACCCGCGGGCGACCCGGTCGGCCGCGCGGCTCACGTCGGCCCGCAGGTCGTGCGGGACGTCCCCCGCGAAGCGCACGCGGGTCGCGACGGTCCTCGTCATGCCACCGACCGTAGCCCGCGCCCCTGCGCGCCGCACCCGCAGGGCGCGCGAAGACCTCGTCCGGTGATCAGCCGCAGCGGCGTGCGGCCACGTCCCGGTGATGTCGCCGGTCTGAACAAGGACTTTCTGGGCTCATCGCAGATGAGGGTGTAGGGAGCGTGGGCGCGTCGGTGCCCGGGTAGGGGTCGAGGTCTTCCGATGATGGGAGTTCTGACACAGCCCACCGGGAAGACCTCGACATGGTTGACGCTACCTTCGCTTGTCCTGACCTGACCACGTTCGTCCGCCTAGATGAACTCGGGCTGGAGGTGACCGGGCAGCGGCTGGAGCCCGGGCGCGCGGTGCTGGCGTGTCGGGCGTCGGCGACAACGAGGCCGACCAGTGGTGCTGGCGCTGCGGCTGTGAGGGAGTTGCCCGCGACACGGTCACCCGAGAGCTGGCCCACGAGCCGTTGGGTTGGCGACCGACGACATTGGTGATCACCGTGCGTCGCTACCGGTGCACCGGGTGCGCCCACGTGTGGCGTCAGGACACCGGCCGCGCCGCCGAGCCCCGGGCCAAGCTGTCGCGTCGTGCGTTGCGCTGGGCGTTGGAAGGCCTGGTTGTCCAGCACCTGACCGTTGCTCGGATCGCTCTGGGTCTGGCGGTGTGGTGGAACACCGCCAACGACGCGGTGCTGGCCGAAGGCAGGCGCGTTCTCATCGACGACATCACCCGCTTCGACGGCGTCGCTGTCATCGGCGTC
>JAJUHG010000134.1 GCA_029267995.1 Micrococcales bacterium | reverse complement strand
CTGCACCTGCACCATGGTCGAGGCGAAGGTCGTCTTGAGCTGGCTCAGCGTGACCTCGTCGCGCCCCGTGAAGATCCCTCGCAGCAGGGTCTGCTCGAACGGGGCGAGCGTCGGGTCGAGGTCCCTGAGGCGCACGAGCCGCCAGTTCTTCGCAGGCTTTGCGGGGTTCTTGCGCGGCACCTCCTCGATGCGCAGGTACCCGCGCACCGCGAGGTCTACGAGGGTCGCGGTCACGTCGTGCGGGTCGGCGACCTCGTCGAGGAGCGTGCCGAGCACGCCGGGGCGCACGTCCGCGGGCGGGGTGAACTGGACCGCGACGGGCGTGCTTGCGTCTCGCGGACCCACCTTCGCGAACGCACCCGGGGTAGGCGTCACGCCCGGGGTGAGCCCGAGGTACGCCTCGTCCCGGCCGCGCGTGCGAACGCGCGTCACGGCGGTCCCGACGCCGAGCAGAAGGATCACGAGTGCCGCGAGCCCCCCTGGGGACAGCGGGTCAACGGGGTCGCTCGCCCTGCGGCGCCGCTCGAGGATGGGGTCGACGTCGCGGAAGGTCCCCGCGGGCCACCCGACCAGGACGGAGAACATCCGACCCGTGGGGAGCACGTCCTCGGTGAAGTGCGCCGTGGCTGCCTCGAACTGCTCGCTCGTGCACGACTCGGTCGAGCCGCGCGGCCCGGCGAAGCACCGCACCTCGGAGATCGGCCCCGGGCCCTGGATCGTCACGCTCGCGTTGCTGATCGGGATCTCCCAGCCCGAACCGATGACGTTCCAGTAGAACGCGTCGTAGGTCCCCTCGCCCGCCGCACCGTTGACCATGCCCTCGAGGCGGTAGGAGATCGTGTACTGCTGGACGCCCGAGATGTTGCCGCGGTGCTCGCTACCGACCCGGATCGCGACCGAGCTCGGCGACCGGTCGAGGTGCACCCTCGCGGGTGCTCCCGTCGCGGAGGAGGCGCGCACGTCGCTCACGCGGTACACCCGGTCGCGTTCGTCGTCGTAGCGCACACGCGTCGGCAAGGTGATGTAGGGCCCGTGGCCCGGGTCGTTGCCGAAGTCGAAGTCCATGTCGATCGAGACCTCGGCGACGCCGTCACGCGCGAGCTCGACCGTGACGTCGTAGCGCACGATCTGCCGGCCGAAGGTGAGTGGCTCCTCGGCGTGGGCGGGCACCGCCGCGACGAGCGACACCCCGGCCAGCAGCACGCCGACGACGGCGCCTGCGAGCCGCCTGATCAGTCTCGTCACCACGTGCCCCTTCCTCCGCCGGACGCGACGGCCCCACCGTAGTGGGCGCGAGGGCGCACGCGAAGCGAGATCTCGCGGCTCGGAGGGTGAACCTACATCTCCTCGCGACGGCGCATCGCGCGCCGTGCCTCGAGGTTGTCCTGCCGCTCGCGCAGCGCCTGACGCTTGTCCCACTCACGCTTGCCTCGCGCGAGGGCGATCTCGACCTTGGCCCGCCCGTCGAGGAAGTACAGCGAGAGCGGCACGATCGTCAGGCCCTTCTCGCGCACGCGCGAGTCCAGGCGCGTGATCTCCTCGCGGTGCAGGAGGAGCTTGCGCTTGCGCCGCGGCGCGTGGTTGGTCCACGTGCCCTGCGTGTACTCGGGGATGTGCACGCCCTCGAGCCACGCCTCACCGCCGTCGACGGACACGAAGCCGTCGACGAGCGAGGCACGACCCGCACGTAGCGCCTTGACCTCGGTGCCCGTGAGCACGATCCCTGCCTCGTAGACGTCCTCGATCGAGTAGTCGTGCCGCGCCTTGCGGTTGGATGCGACGAGCTGCCGCTTGCCGTCGCGCGCCACGGCGACCTCCTGGAGAGCTGGACGAAGAAGAACCCCGAGACCCTACCCGCGCGGGCAGGTCCCACCGAGCGATTATCCCCCGGTCACAGGTAGGGGTAGGGGTCGACCGTGTTGCCGTTGATGTACACCTCGAAGTGCAGGTGGCACGCGGTCGAGGTGCCGGTCGAGCCCGAGTAGCCGACGACGTCGCCACCACGCACCTTCGACCCCGAGCTCACCGTGAAGCCCTGCAGGTGGTTGTAGCTCGACATGACCGAGTTCCCGTTGACGTACCCGTGGTCGACCATGACCTGGTTGCCGTAGCCCGAGCGGTACCGGGCCCACAGCACCGTGCCCGAGCGGCCCGCGAGGATCGACATCCCGCAGTACGCGCGCAGGTCGATCCCCGCGTGCAGGCGCCGGTAGCCGAGCACAGGGTGCAGACGCCAGCCGTAGTGCGAGGTGATGTACATGGGCGAGTACGACGACGGGTTCTGGAACAGGCCCGAGCCGACCGGGCCGGGCTTGTCGGCCTTGCGGCGCTTGGCGTCGCGCTTCTTCTGCTCCTCGATGATCTTCTTGAGGTCGGACTCGAGGGACTCGCGGTCCTTCTTGAGCTGCGCCTCCTTGGCCTCCATCTCCTCCTTGCGGGACTCGATGAAGGCGGTGCGAGCACGCTGCTCGGCGATAAGGTCGCGGACCTCCGCCTCGTGCGCCTCGGCCTCCTTGCGCCGCTCGTTCGCCTCGTCGCGCTTGACGATCGCGTCCGCGCGCAGCTCGGCGATGCGCTCACGCACCGCCTCGAGACGGACCTTGGCGTTGCGGTTCGCGGCATCCGCCTGGGCGAGCTCGTCGAGCAGCGCTGTCTGCGAGCGCAGCGCGGTCGTCACGAGGCCGTACTCCTGGACGAACTCCTGCGCGCTCGAGGCCTCGAGCATGATCGCAAGGCTCGAGGTCGACAGGTCGCCCTTGAGCGCCTGGCGGGCAAGCGCGCCGACGTTCGCGCGGGTCTCGAGACTGCGTTGCTCGTCCGCAGCGATGCGGTCGACCAGCTGGGTCTCGGTGTCCTCCTGCACCTGCAGACGGTCCTCGAGGGCCTTGACCTCACGGCGCGCCTTGGCGTACGCGTCCTGGGCGACCTGGAGCGCGGCCTGCGCGTCGGGCAGCTGCTGCTCGACCCGGCGCAGCGCGAGCACGGCCTCGGCGAGCTCCTCGCCGATCTCCTCGAGCTCGTGGGAGAGCTTCTCGAGCTCTTCCTCGTTCTGCTTCTTCTTGCGCTCGGCGGCGCGGCGGCGGTCGTCGAGGTCGTCCGCGCTCGCGGGCGAGGCGGGTGCGAAGGTCGACAGGCACAGCGCAGCTGCGAGCACGAGCGCGACGAGGCCGAACAGTCTCCTGGCCCCACGGACCGCCGTCGTCGTCACGTCCCCTCCCCTAGACCCTCGTGTACCTGCTGAGCGTGACCACCGAGGAGATCGTCGCCAGGACGATCGCGAGCCCCACGAGGAGCGGGGCGATCGTGAGCACGTCCTGCGTCGAGACGAAGTCGACGCTGCCGAGCAGCCCCGCCTGCGTCCCACCGAGCCAGTCCGTCGTGATGGTCTGCACCCCGAACCAGAGTGACACCGTCGCGAGCCCTGCGCCTATCGTCGCGGCGATCGCGCCCTCGAGCATGAAGGGCAGCTGGATGAACAGGTTCGAGGCACCCACGAGCCGCATGATGCCCGTCTCGCGCCGTCTGCTCATCGCCGAGAGGCGGATCGTGGTCGCGACGAGCAGCACGGCCGCGACCAGCATCACCACGGCGAAGCCGACCGAGAGCATCGTGAGCCCACCGAGCAGCGCGAAGATCGACTGGAAGTAGTCGCGCTGGTCCTTGACCTCCTCGACCCCCGGTCGCCCGCTGAGCACCTCCGCGACCACCTCGTACTGCTCGGGGTCGGTGAGCTTGACGCGGAAGATCTGCTGCATGTCGTCGACCGTGATGTCGGCGTAGGTCGGGTCGTCCCCGAAGCGACGCTGGAAGGACTCGAAGACGTCCTCCTTGGTCTCGAAGTAGACCCGCTCGACGATCGGGTCGAGCTCGGGCGAGGCGAGCACCTCCTCGATCGCCTGCACCTGCTGCGGTGTCGCCTCACCGTCGGCGCAGTTGAGCTCGGGGCTCCCGGGCGGGCACAGGAAGACCGACACCTCGACCTTGCCGTACCAGTCGGCGCGCAGGTTGTTGATCTGCATCTGCAGCAGCGCCGCGGCACCCACGAACACGAGCGAGACGAAGGTGACGAGCACGACCGAGACGGTCATCGACAGGTTGCGTCGCAGGCCGAGGGCCATCTCGGACAGGATGAACTGAAGTCGCACGCGGTGCCCCCTACCGTGCCGAGCCGTAGACGCCGCGGTCCTGGTCGCGCACGAGCCGCCCGCCCGCGAGCTCGATCACGCGCTTGCGCATCTGGTCGACGATCTCGTCGTCGTGCGTGGCCATGACGACCGTGGTCCCCGTGCGGTTGATCCGGTCGAGCAGGCGCATGATCCCGAGCGAGGTCGAGGGGTCGAGGTTCCCCGTGGGCTCGTCGGCGAGCAGGATGTCGGGGCGGTTGACGAAGGCCCGCGCGATCGCGACGCGCTGCTGCTCTCCGCCCGAGAGCTCGTGCGGACGGCGCTTCTCCTTGCCCGCGAGGCCGACCATCTCGAGGGTGTCGGGCACGACGGTCATGATGTGGTGCCGCGGCTTGCCGATCACCTGGAGCGCGAACGCGACGTTCTCGAACACGGTCTTGTTGGGCAGCAGCCGGAAGTCCTGGAACACCGCGCCGATCTTGCGGCGCAGGTGCGGCACGGCCCACGTCGAGAGGGTCGTGAGGTCCTTGCCTGCCACGAACACCTTGCCCGCCGTGGGGCGCTCCTCGCGCAGCGCGAGCCGCAGGAAGGTCGACTTGCCCGAGCCGGACTGCCCGACGAGGAACACGAACTCACCGCGCTCGACCTCGAGCGTGACGTCGTCGAGCGCAGGTCTCGCGCCGCGCGCGTAGACCTTGGAGACGTTCTCGAACCTGATCACGAACAACCGGGCCAGTCTGGGGGGCGGGGAAGAGCACTGCGGGTCTCTGGCCGCTTCGAGCGTAGGCACCCGGTCCGTGCACCGCCCCCGTGACACGCCGACCCACCCGGCCGAGCAGGTCAGAGCCCTCCTCGCGATTCGCCCAGTTCGGCACCTTCTGCCCAGTTCGGCAGGTGTGCGTGCCGAACTCGGTGCCAGGTGCCGAGCTCGGCGGAGGGGTGGGGGGCGGGGGGTTGGGGGTTCGGGGTCAGGAGGAGACGCCGGCGCCGCGGCGCCAGCGGATGCCGGCCTCGATGAAGTCGTCGATCTCGCCGTCGAACACCGCCGAGGTGTTGCCGACCTCGTGCTCGGTGCGCAGGTCCTTGACCATCTGGTACGGGTGCAGCACGTAGGAGCGCATCTGGTCGCCCCACGAGGCCTTGATGTCGCCCGCGAGCTCCTTCTTCTTCGCGTCCTCCTCGGCCTTGCGCGCCATGAGCAGCCGGGACTGCAGGACGCGCATCGCCGCGGCGCGGTTCTGGATCTGGGACTTCTCGTCCTGCATCGACACGACGATCCCGGTCGGGATGTGCGTGATGCGCACCGCGGAGTCGGTCGTGTTGACCGACTGGCCACCCGGCCCCGAGGAGCGGAACACGTCGACGCGGATGTCGGACTCGGGGATGTCGATGTGGTCGGTCGACTCGATGAGCGGGATCACCTCGACCGCCGCGAAGGACGTCTGACGCCGACCCTGGTTGTCGAACGGTGAGATGCGCACCAGGCGGTGCGTGCCCGACTCGACCGAGAGGTTGCCGTACGCGTAGGGCACGTTGACCTCGAAGGTCACGGACTTCAGCCCGGCCTCCTCGGCGTAGGACGTGTCGAGCACCTTGGTCGGGTAGCCGTGCCGCTCGGCCCAGCGCAGGTACATGCGCAGGAGCATCTCGGCGAAGTCTGCGGCGTCGACCCCGCCCGCCCCCGCGCGGATGGTCACGACGGCCTCGCGCTCGTCGAACTCACCCTGCAGGAGGGTGCGCACCTCGTAGGAGCGCATGTCCTTGCGCAGCGACTCGAGCTCGGCGGCGACCTCCTCGCGCGTCTCGTCGTCGTCGGCCTCCTCTGCCATCTCGGCGAGGGTCTCGAGGTCGTCGACCCGCTGGGTGATCTCCTCGAGGTGGCGCAGCTCGGTCTGGGCGTGCGAGAGCGCGCTCGTGACGGCCTGGGCCTTGGTCGTGTCGTCCCACAGGTCGGGGGCGGAGGCCTGCTCGGACAGCTCGGCGATCTTCGCCTTGAGCGCCTCGGGGTCCGCCACGGCGGTGATCGTGCCGAGGGTCGTGCGCAGGGCCGCGATCTCGCTGGCCAGGTCGATGGTTGCCACGAGCATCAAGGGTACGCGAGCAGATCGTCGCGCTCCCCGGCCCCGATCCTGGTCGAATCGTTCTAAGGTAACTTCACCTGCCTCACGAACCTCCCCCCGCACACGGAAGACGAGCTCGACGATGACTCACCTGGACGCGCTCCCACTGCACGAGGGGTGGACGCTCACCCCGACCGCCGGTCCCGTGCCTGACCACATCCAGGGACGCGTCGTCCCCGCGACGGTGCCCGGCTCGGCGCACACCGACCTGCTCGCCGCGGGACTCATCGAGGACCCGTTCCTCGGGCGCAACGAGACCGAGCTCGGGTGGG
>JAJUHG010000133.1 GCA_029267995.1 Micrococcales bacterium | reverse complement strand
CGGCGTCGACGTGAGCGGGATCGCGCAGTGGTTCGTCGAGCACCAGCTCGAGGACGGCGGCTGGAACTGCGAGTGGGTCGAAGGCTCGACCGTCGGCTCGTTCCACTCGACGCTCAACACGCTCAAGGGACTGCTCGACCTCGAGCTCGCGGGCGCTGGTACCGAGGCGACACGCGCGGCCCGGCGTGCCGGCGAGGAGTACCTGCTGCGCCGCGAGCTGTTCCGGCGGCTGTCGACCGGCGAACCGGTCGGGCCCTGGGTCGACCGCTTCGTCTACCCCGCGCGGCACCGCTACTCGGTGCTCAACGCGCTCGACCACTTCCGTCGTGCGAGCGAGGTCGACGGGCCCCGGCACGAGGCACGCATGGCCGAGGCCGTCGAGATGGTGCGCGCCCAGCGCGAGCCGGACGGCACGTGGCCCCAGTCGACCCCGCTCGCCGGGCGCGTGTGGTTCGAGGTCGACGCCCTGGAGGGTGAGCCGTCGAGATGGCTCACCCTCCAGGGCACGCGCGTGCTGCGCTGGTGGGAGAACGCCTAGTCGGTCGTCCGCCGCCGCACCGTCGCAAGCAGGCCACCCACGGCGAGCAGCGCGAGCGCCGGGACCACCGAAGGCCCGGAGCAATCAGGTGCCTCGCGAAGTCCCTGCACGTCTTCCTCAGGTCGAAGCTCAGAGCGGCGGCATGGGCGTGACGCGCGGCTTGAGTCGCGTGTTCCGCGGGAGCGTCGGTGCGGGGAGCGGGGCTCCGCCCGGGTAGCCGGGCTGGACCCCGAAGCGGGTCTCGGCCGCGGGACCGTCAGCATCCTCGGCACCGATCTCGCGGTGCCACTGGGCGCGCGCCTCGACGACCTCCTCGTGCGTGCGCCCGATGAAGTTCCACCACATGACGATCTCCTCGGTGAACGGGATCCCGCCGATCAGCAGGAGCCGCCCACCGCTCGCCCCGGCGCGCAGGTGCACCTCGCGCCGGCCGGGCGGGATGTAGAGCAGGTCGCCGCGCCGGGGTCGGTTGCCGTCGATCTCGACCGCGCCTTCGTCGAGCAGGTAGCCGTGCTCGTAGGAGCTCGCGAGGTCGAGTCGGCACTCCCCGCCCGGCGGCATCGAGATCTCGGCGCCGACCATCGGGGAGAACACCCGCACGGGCGAGACGCGCCCCGCGAGCGCCCCGATGAACACCCGGATGCGCGCCCCGGGCACCTCCACGGGCTCGGGGACGTAGTGCTCGAACTGCGGCTCGGTGTCCATGAAGCGGTGCGGCAGCACGGTCCACAGCTGGGCGCCGTGCAGCACCGTGGTGCTCGCGGTCGAGTCCTCCGAGTGCGAGATGCCGCGACCAGCCGTCATGAGGTTGAGCTCGCCGGGCCGCACGGTCACGCGGGTGCCGAGCGAGTCGCGGTGCTCGACCTCGCCCGAGAACAGCCACGTGACGGTCTGCAGGCCGGTGTGCGGGTGGGGCGGGAGCTTCATGCCGCCGGTCAGGGCGACGTTGTCTGGTCCGTAGTGGTCAAGGAAGCAGAACCCGCCGATCGTCGAGCGCGAGCGCTGGGGCAGGGTGCGCCGCACGGTCATGGCGCGCAGCCCGCCGAGCGGGACCTGCCGTGGCTCGAGGACCGCCGCACCGTCCTGCACCCGTGGTACCGGGGCCCCTGCTGTCTGGCTCGTCATGTGCTCCTCGCCGTCCTTCCAGGCTGATCGTAGCCAGTCGGGTCGGCACAATGCGCGACTTGTCCTGATCGCGCTGAGCCGCAGGTCAGAGGGCGACGGCGCGCGCGAGAACCTCCTCGGCCGCGAGCACGAAGCCGTCCGGGTCGACGACGGCGCCGCCGGTCGAGCGGGAGAGGACGGCGGCGGTCCGCGCGACGATCGGACGCGAGCGTCCGCGGGCAATCCGCACGAGCTGTGCGTCGGAGTGCGCACCCAGACCCTCGGGCAGCACCCATGCGAGCTGGTAGGAGAAGGGTCCGTAGTCGCGCCAGTCGAGCTCGAGGAGGCTCACGGGCAGCTCGGCGGCGCGTGCGAAGTGCAGCACGACCGTCCCGTCGAACTGGCTGGGCAGCTCGAGGGTGTACGGGGCGATCCCCTCGTCCGGTCCGGGCACCGAGGCGAGCCTCCCTCCGGGTGCGACGGACCGCACGAGCCCGAGTGCCGCCTCGGGGGTGAGCGGGACGGCGGAGAACACGGTCAGTCCTTCGGCCGGCTTGCCGAGGTCGAGGACGCCGAGGGTCGGGTCGAGCACGGCCCCGCCCGCTCGCCTCGCGGCGGCGCGCATCCAGCCTGCGAGGCGGGCGTCGGGCGGGGCTGCCGGGTCGACGTGCAGGCGGTAGACGGCGCGCGGGAGGGCCTCGGGCCCGTCGAGGCCGAGCTCGGTGAGCGCGGAGCGGTCGAGCGGCCCTTCGAGGTACGCGGCCCACGTGAGGCGTAGCTGGCCTGGTTCGGCCCGGGGGCCGGGAGCGCCCCGGAACCGGGCACCGATCGCGGCCGCCCGTGCGGGGGCTGCGGCGGGCTCGCGCACCCAGCTCGCCTCGACGAACCACGCCCGGGCGAGCTCGCCGACGTCGGCTCGGGGCGGCAGGGCGAGGAGCGTGGGCGGGGCGGCGAGGAGCGTCATGGCCCGACGCTAGGCAGCGCGTGCTGCGGGGGTGTTTCGCGCGGTGTGCGGCCCTGTTACAGCCGGCGCGCACCGGTGCACGACCGGCACGCACCGGTGGGCCGGGTGCGAGGTGGTCGCGACGTGGGCGAGGCCACAGCCCGGGGCGGAACAGCTGATGTTCGCGTGTCGTTCATCTGGGCGTGCCCCTGGTCCCCCTACCGTGGGGGACAACAGCGAAGGCCCCTCGGAGTAAGCGTCCGAGGGGCCTTGCTGCGATCACCCGTCGTCTTGGCAGCTGGTGTGACCCAGTGACTTCGACACCGCTGTTGACGATGCGGCGCGGTTCCTCCGTGCACCCCGCCGGCGAGCCGACTGCGTGCGGTCAGAACCTCAGGCGATACACCGCCCGGGCCCGTTCGGACACCTGCGTCGTCATCCGCAGCTCTTCGGGTTGCCCCGTCGAGGTGGTCCGCCGTTCTCCGGTCGGTCTCGGAACCTCGGTCCCCGGAGCTCGTGGTCGAGTTGCCTCTTCCGGTGAGCTTCGGTCCGTCTGTCCCGATGGCTTATTTCTACCCGGGTGCCGTGGGGCCCGCAAGCCCTTTTCTTGAACAACACCAGTGGAATTCTTTACCCACACGATCATCCACATCGTGTCGTGCGTCACATGTCCACAATGCACAGAGTTGTGGATGAAATCTGTGGATGACCGGCGAAAATCGTCTCGCCCCTTGAGACGCGCACGGGGCGCTCCCGTGCCGCGTCGGCGCCTCGACGGCGCGCTCAGGCCTTGACGTCGTGCAGGTGGTGGAGCGTGTCGTGCAGGAAGTACTGCAGGAGGGTCCGCACCGTGAAGTGCGAGCCGTTCGACCGCACCCCGCGCCGCTCCTCCTGCTCGGGCGTGAGCGCCTCGACCGCGGCGGCGAGCTCCTCGGCGCCGGCCTCGAGCTCGTCGGCGACCTCGCTCGGGTCGAGGCCCGCGTAACCGCCCTGGACCGCGGCGGCGTCCTGGTCCCAGTCGGCGAAGCGCGCACCGTCCTCGCCGAGCATGAGCCGCAGCCGCGCGAGGAACACGCTCTCGACGTCGCGCACGTGCGCCCCGTACTCGAGGGGGGACCACACGGTCGCCGAGGGCCGCACGGTCGCGTCGGGGGCCGCGAGCGCGGTGCGCCAGCGCGGGACGGTGTCGCGGATGATCGCGGGCATCTGCGCGACCTCGATCTGGCCGACCGACTCGTGGCACTCGGGGCACTCGCGGGTCAGGACCCAGGTCCAGTCCTTCGTGTCGGGCGGGATCGTCGCGTCGCTCATGGCTGCCAACCTAGGGCGGGGGCGGGCGTCCTGCCAGGTGGGGTCCACGACAGCGCACGCGGCACAGTTTGGTGACACAGCGTGGGAGAATGTCACCATGCCGAAGATCATCGGCGGGTCGCTCCACGAGCACCGCATCCAGACCCGCCACAAGCTCTACACCGCCCTGTCGACCCTCATGGCGGAGAAGGGCTTCGACTCGATCACCCTCGCCGACATCGCCGCGCGCGCGGGCGTGGGGCGCACCGCGGTCTACAACCACTTCAAGGACAAGGACGCGCTCCTGCTCGGGTTCATCGCGCACGAGACCGAGCAGTACGTGGCGAACCTCGAGCGTGCGCTCGGCGAGGTCGAGGACCCGGTCGAGCAGATGCGGGTCTACGTGAGGCAGAACGCGCGCCTGCGCACCGCCTTCTCCTTCGCCCCGGGACCTGACCTGCGGACCGTCGTCGGGCGCGGGACCCGCTCGCGCCTCGGTGACCACGCGACGATGGTCGAGGACGTGCTGCGTCGCATCATCCGGTCCGGGGTCGAGGCGGGGGTGTTCGCCCCGCAGGACATCGAGATCTCGGTCCCGCTCGTCAACGCGTGCCTGCGCAGCCATGTGCTCGACGGCTCGGGCGTGCCACGCGTCGACCGCGAGACGGTCGAGCAGACCGAGAACTTCGTGCTGCGCGCGGTCGGGGCGCAGGTCCCGGTCGGGGCCTGAGCAGCCCCGCGGGACACGGCCCGCACGGGGCCGACGACGGCCCCCGCGCGCCCTCGCGGGTCCAGGCACGCGAGACAGGGTAGGCATACCTAACTTGATGGGCTAGTCTGTCCGCGGTCTTGCTGACCACCTGTCAGATCCGCGTCGCACCCACGACCGAGCACTGGAGCCCCTCGCGTGAGCACGATCATCGAGCACGTCCCGCCCGCCGCGGACGACGTCGCCCCCGCCCCCCTCTCGGCTCGCCTGCGCTCCGGGACGCGCACGCAGCACGAGACGGCGGAGTCGCAGGGCTTCATCACGCAGCTCATGCGCGGCGAGCTCGACCGCGACGCGTACGCCGACTTCCTCGCCCAGCACCACGCGATCTACGTCGCGCTCGAGGACTCGGGCGAGAAGCTGCGCGCCGCGGGGGTGGACAGCGGCATCGTGCTCGACGAGCTCGTGCGTGTGCCCTCGCTCGAGGCCGACCTCGAGTTCCTCTTCGGGCGCGAGTGGCGCACCGCGATCGACGTCCTGCCCGAGACCCTCGAGTACGCCGCGCGCCTGCGCGAGCTCGACTCGTGGCTCGGCGGGTGGGTCGCGCACGCCTACACGCGCTACCTCGGTGACCTCTCGGGCGGCCAGGCGATCCGCGCGCTCGTCCAGCGCCACTACGGGCTCGGCGAGGAGGGCGTGTCCTTCTACCACTTCGCGGCGATCCCCAAGCCCAAGGTCTTCAAGGACACCTACCGCGAGAAGCTCGACGCGCTGCCCTTCGCCGACGACGAGGTCGACGCGGTGGTCGCCGAGGCTCAGCGCGCCTTCGAGCTCAACACCGCGATGTTCCGGGCGCTCGGCACGCGCCACTGACGCGCCACCACCGAAGAGCGCTGCTGACGAGCGCGACACACCCGGGCAGAGGGTGAAATATCTGCCCTATCCGGACTTACGGGCGCTATCCCCTGAAGGGGTGTCCGATATGCCCGGACCGCGTTTGCCCCGATCGGGTGAGCACCCGATAACGGAGAGGTGCTCCCCTCCCGCGCGCGCCCGCTCTGGGTGATCCTCGCCGCCGTGACCCTCACGGGCGGCGTCGTCGTCGTGGGTGCGGGGACCGCCGCGGGTGAGCACCGGTCTGCGCCGGCGGGCTTCCCCGCCCGAGCCGCCGAGCACCCCGTCCGGGTCGAACCTGTCGCCGTGCGGCTCGTGCGCGCAGGCGAGGTCGCGCCCGAGGACAACCCCGGGGTCCTCTCGGCCCTCGCCCGGGCCGAGCGCGAGCCCTTGGCAGCCCCCGAGCCGGAACGCAGCACCGCGGGGGCGACGGGGACGAGCGGGCGGGACGGCGACGCGTCGGGAGCCGACGCCGCCCCGCCCACCGACCCCGCGGCGGAGACGGTCGAGGCTCTCGAGCAGGACGTTCGCGCCCACGCCGCGCAGGTCCTCGCGAGCCTCCCGGGCGCCGAGCGCGTCGAGATCGCGTGGGACCACCCCGACATCGGCAACCACCTCGGCGGGGTGCGCCTCGACAAGCCGACCGTGATGATGCTCAACTCGCGCCGCTTCGAGGCCGAGCCGCACCGGGTCGCCGCGACCGTCAAGCACGAGGTCGGGCACTTCTACCAGGGCGCCGTGATCGCGGCCCGTGCCGAGGCCGCCGGCGGGTGGTGGAACGCCTACTGGGAGCTCGACGCCGTGCTCGGCTCGGCCTTCGGCTCGGCGTGGATGGAGCGCTCGGCCGACTGCGTCGCGCTGCACCTCGGGGCCGACTGGACCAACTACACCTCCGAGTGCTCGGCGCCCGGCCAGCAGGCCGCGGTCGAGGCGCTCGTCGGGCTGCGCTTCCCGGGCTGACGCCTCACGCGGACCGGCCGAGTCTCGACTCAGCCGTGCAGCGGGAGCGTGAGCACCGTGGGGCCCTCGGGCGTGACGCGCACCGGGACGCCCCAGTCCTGCTGGTTGAGGTGGCACGCGGGGAACTCGATCGCGGGGTCGGCGT
>JAJUHG010000132.1 GCA_029267995.1 Micrococcales bacterium | reverse complement strand
CGACCTGCTCGCCCGGGGCGACCGGCTCGGTCGGCTGGACGGGGGTCCCGGGCTGGGCTGCGACGGGCTGGGCAGCGACGGGCTGTGCGGGTGCGGCCTGCGCGGGCTGCTGCGGCTGGACCGGCTGCGCGGGCTGGACCGGCTGGGCTGGCTGGGCCGGTTGTGCGGGCGGGTCGACGGGCTGCGCCGGGGGAGGCGGGTCGCTCGGGCGCACCGGTTCGCCGGGTGCGGGTTGCTGGGGAGTGGTCGGGTCGTTCGGGTCGGTCGTCATGGTCGACTCCTCGTCTCGGGTGTCCCACTCGGGTCCGTCCATTCGAGCACCGCTCGCGCAAGGGCGCCTGTCGAGCAGCACGTCAGCGGGCCCGCGAGCGAGGATCCCACCCGATCGGAGGACTCGTCGTGCTGCGGCACTCGTGCGAACCGGCCGGTCGGGGACGGCGCCCGGGAATGAGGAAGGCCCTGGGAGCGGGGCTCCCAGGGCCTTCGAGACCACGCGGGTCAGCGGCGGACGATCTTGTCCGTCTTGGTCTTGTAGGCCGGGGCCCACTTCACCTTGCTGACCTTGAAGCGGATCTTGTGACCGGGGCGAAGCTTCTTCGTCTTCAGGACGGCCGTCGCGTTGTAGGCACCCTTCTTGACCTTGAGCTTCTTGGTCGTGACCTTCTTCCACTTCGACTTCGGCGCCTTGTACTGCAGGGTCACCTTGGCGCCCTTCTGGTACGCGGGGGCGCGGAAGGTGATCTTCGCGGTCGCGCCGGTCTTCCACGACGGCGCGAAGTAGCTCGTAGCCGCGCGCGAGATCTTCGGGGTCGCGTTGATGTTGACCTTCGCCTTGACGATCTTCGTGGTCACCGTGCGGGGGTACGTGCTCCGGTCGTTCTGCGTGACCGGGATCTGCAGCTCGTAGCTGCCGGGCGAGGCGAACGACGGGATCTCGAGCGTGAAAGTGTTCGCGCCCGGTGCGAGCGTGCTCGGGTAGACGATGCGCGGCTTGTTCGGGTTCTTGACCTTCGACTTGATCGGGACCACACGCGGGCCGGCGAAGTCCGCGTCGTAGTTCTTGTACTCGATGTTGGCGTCCGCGGGCGCGCCTGCGATGTTCACGGTGAACTTGACCTTGCGGGTCTTGCCGGCCTTCGGCAGCTTCTGCTTCTTCTTCAGGCCCGAGATCGTCAGCGAGCTGAAGTCGGCAGCGGGGCTGACGGCGGCCACCTCACCGGCCGGCTGGGTCTGCGCGGTGGCAGGTGCTGCTGCGACGAGCCCGGCACCCGCCACGAGGGCGGTCGCCGCGAGCGAGGCGGTCAGTCGGGTGGGTAGGCGCACAGGGGTCTCCTCACGATGAGTTGCGCTGTTCGAGTGAACAGCCTTGGGGAGGCTAGTGCGAAACGGGCACACAATTCATCTAGAGCGCCGCCAACCGGACACTTCGTGGTGGATTTCACCCTCTGGGCGCGTGTTCCCCTGCACGGGGCGCGTGTGGCATGATCAGCGCGTGACTCAGTTCACCCTCATTATCGCGTAGCGCGCTCGGCACCAGCCCAGCGCGCAGACCTCCCGTACCCGGGGGGTCTTTTTGTTGGTCCGGGCACCACCCCCGCCAGGACCACAGCGTCGCCCACGTCGTCGGCACCACCCCTCGCCGGCAGCCACCCCGGTGGCCGTGGTCGTCGCGTGCCCGTCCGACGAAGGAAGACCCATCGTGAGCTCCACCCCGTTCCACGTGTACGACACGACGCTGCGCGACGGCGCGCAGCAGGAGGGCATGAACCTGTCCGTCGCGGACAAGCTCGCGATCGCCCCCCTGCTCGACGAGCTCGGCATGACCTTCATCGAGGGTGGCTGGCCCGGTGCGATCCCCAAGGACACCGAGTTCTTCAAGCGTGCCGCCAAGGAGCTCGACCTCAAGCACGCCGATCTCGCGGCCTTCGGCTCGACCCGCAAGGCAGGCGTCAAGGTCTCCGAGGACCCGCAGGTCCGTGCGCTGCTCGACTCCGAGGCGCCCGTCGTGACGCTCGTGGCGAAGTTCGACATCCGCCACGCGGAGCGCGCCCTGCGCACGTCCGGCGAGGAGAACCTCGCGATGATCCGCGAGACGGTCGCCTACCTCGTCGCCCAGGGACGGCGCGTGTTCGTCGACGCCGAGCACTTCTTCGACGGCTACCGCTTCGACCGCGCGTACACGACAGCGGCCGTGGTCGCGGCCTTCGAGGCGGGCGCCGAGGTGGTCGCGCTGTGCGACACGAACGGCGGCATGATCCCCACCTGGGTCACCGACATCGTCGCTGAGCTGCGCGAGGCGACGGGCACGGGCGGCGCGGACGCTCTGCTCGGGATCCACGCGCACAACGACTCGGGCTGCGCCGTGGCGAACTCCCTCGCTGCGATCGAGGCGGGCTGCCGGCACGTCCAGGGCACCGTGAACGGCTACGGCGAGCGCACGGGCAACGCGGACCTGCTCGCGATCGTCGCGAACCTCGAGCTCAAGCACGACATGTCGCTCCTGCCCGAGGGGGGCCTCGAGGAGATCACGCGCATCGCGCACGCGGTCGCCGAGATCACCAACATCGCGCCTTTCGCACGTCAGCCCTACGTCGGCGCGAGCGCCTTCGCGCACAAGGCGGGGCTCCACGCCTCGGCGATCAAGGTCGACCCGGACCTGTACCAGCACATCGACCCGGTCCGGGTGGGCAACGACATGCGCATGCTGGTCTCCGACATGGCTGGTCGCGCCTCGATCGAGCTCAAGGGCCGTGAGCTCGGGTTCGACCTCGCGGGTCAGGGCGAGGTCCTCACCCGCGTCACGGACAAGGTCAAGGCGCTCGAGGCCGAGGGCTACACCTTCGACGCCGCGGACGCCTCCTTCGAGCTGCTCCTGCGCGCCGAGCTCGGCACCCCCGTGAGCTACTTCGACGTCGAGAGCTGGCGTGTGATCGTCGAGACCCTGCCGGGCGCGGTGCACGAGGCCGACGCCGAGGCGACGGTCAAGCTCACCGCGGGCGGTCGCCGCGTGGTCGCGACCGGTGAGGGGAACGGACCGGTCAACGCCCTCGACCACGCGATGCGTCAGGCGCTCGCGCACTCCTACCCGGAGATCGAGCGCTTCGAGCTGATCGACTTCAAGGTGCGCATCATGGACACCCAGCACGGCACCGATGCGGTGACGCGCGTGCTCGTCGAGACGATGGACACCGAGGGCGAGGCGACGTGGCGGACCGTCGGCGTCGGCCCGAACGTCATCGAGGCCTCGTGGGAGGCGCTCGTCGATGCCGTGAGCTTCGGGCTGCTGAGAGCGGGCATCGAGCGCCGGTAGCCCCGCACTAGCATGATCACGGCCGCGCCCCGGGAGCCCGAGGTCGGCGAGAGCTGAAGGAGAAGGACCGTGCCACCGCTGAGATCACGCACCGTCACCCACGGACGCAACATGGCGGGGGCGCGAGCGCTCTTGCGCGCGGCCGGTGTCGCGGGGAGCGACTTCGGCAAGCCGATCGTCGCCGTCGCGAACTCCTTCACCGAGTTCGTACCGGGTCACACGCACCTGCAGCCCGTGGGGCGCATCGTCTCCGAGGCGATCCAGGCCGCGGGCGGCATCCCCCGGGAGTTCAACACGATCGCGGTCGACGACGGCATCGCGATGGGCCACGGCGGGATGCTCTACTCCCTGCCGAGCCGCGACCTGATCGCCGACTCGGTCGAGTACATGGTCGAGGCACACTGCGCCGACGCGCTCATCTGCATCTCGAACTGCGACAAGATCACCCCCGGGATGCTCATGGCCGCGCTGCGCCTGAACATCCCGACGGTGTTCGTCTCGGGCGGACCGATGGAGTCGGGTCGTGCGACGCTCGTCGACGGCTCGGTGCGCACGCTCGACCTCGTCGACGCGATCACGAACGCGGTCGACGAGAACATCTCCGACGAGGACCTGCGCCGCATCGAGGAGGCCGCGTGCCCCACGTGCGGCTCGTGCTCGGGGATGTTCACGGCGAACTCGATGAACTGCCTCACCGAGGCGATCGGCCTGTCGCTGCCGGGCAACGGCTCGGTGCTCGCGACGCACACCGCGCGCCGTGAGCTCTACGTGGCCGCGGGCCGCACGGTCGTCGAGATCACGAAGCGCTTCTACGACGGCGACGACGACTCGGTCCTGCCGCGCAACGTCGCGACCCGCTCGGCCTTCGAGAACGCGATGGCGCTCGACGTCGCGATGGGTGGGTCGACCAACACGATCCTGCACCTGCTCGCGGCGGCGCACGAGGCGGAGGTGGACTTCGGCCTCGACGAGATCGACGAGATCTCGCGCCGTGTGCCGTGCCTTGCGAAGGTTGCCCCGAACGTCGCGGACGGTCGCACGTACTACATGGAGGACGTGCACCGCGCGGGCGGGATTCCCGCGATCCTTGGGGAGCTGAACCGGGCAGGGCTGCTGCGCACCGACGTGCACGCGGTCCATGCACCCTCGCTCGAGACGTGGCTCAAGGAGTGGGACGTGCGGGGCGGGTCGCCGTCGGACGCGGCGCTCGAGCTGTTCCATGCCGCGCCGGGCGGGGTGCGTTCGTCCTCGGCGTTCTCGCAGTCCGAGCGTTGGGCCGAGCTCGACCTCGACGTCGAGGCGGGGTGCATCCGCGACCTCGAGCACGCGTACTCCGCCGACGGCGGTCTCGCGGTCCTGCGCGGCAACCTCGCGGTCGACGGCTGCGTCGTCAAGACCGCGGGCGTCGACCCTTCGATCTGGACCTTCTCGGGGCCCGCCGTGGTGTGCGAGTCGCAGGAGGAGGCGGTCGACAAGATCCTGCGCAAGGAGGTCGCGCCGGGCGACGTCGTCGTCATCCGCTACGAGGGTCCGCGGGGTGGGCCCGGCATGCAGGAGATGCTCTACCCGACCTCGTTCCTCAAGGGGCGGGGCCTGGGCAAGGTGTGCGCGCTCGTGACGGACGGGCGCTTCTCGGGCGGCACCTCGGGGCTGTCGATCGGGCACGTCTCGCCCGAGGCGGCTGCGGGTGGCACGATCGCGCTCGTCGAGGACGGCGACACGATCTCGATCGACATCCCGAACCGGTCGATCCGGCTCGAGGTCGACGAGGACGAGCTGGCCCGCCGTCGGGCCGCGCTCGAGGCTCGCGGCGGCTACCGCCCGAAGGCGCGCGAGCGCAAGGTCTCCCAGGCGTTGCGCGCCTATGCCGCGATGGCCACCTCGGCCGACCGCGGCGCGGTGCGCGACCTCACCCAGATCGAGCACTGAAGCACCCACCCGGGCCCCACCCCGGCACGCCGCAACCCGTCACGTGGAACGTTCCCCCCTCGTGTGGAACGTTCCGCACCGCGGTGGAACGAACCGGGCCGGGTGTGGAACGAATGTGTCCCACGGCCGGCCCGGGTGGAACGATCGTGCGCCACTTCGTTCCACACCGGGTTCAGAGCGAGCAGGGGTCGGTCCGGATTCGGTGACCGACCGGGCTCGGGGGTCGGGTCGAGCTCAGGGGTTCGACCGGACTCGGTGGTCGACCGGGCCCGGGAGCTAGACCGAGTTCAGGGGCAAGCCAACCTCGCCCAGCGCAGCCCGGTCAGCGCAGCGGGGTGTGCGCGGGGTCGACCCGCTCGCCCTCGGGCACGGGGCCCGGCGGGGTGCCGTCGCCGAACGGGCGGCCACCGAGCGCCTCGCGGCCGTGCGGCGTGACCCAGCCCGACAGGTCGGGCCCCTGGGGCACGATCTGGGTCGGGTTGATGTCGGTATGCACGACGTAGTAGTGCTCCTTGATCTGCGCGAAGTCGACCGTGTCGCCGAAGCCGGGCGTCTGGAACAGGTCGCGCGCGTAGGCCCACAGCGCAGGCATCTCGGTGAGCTTGTTGCGGTTGCACTTGAAGTGCCCGTGGTAGACGGCGTCGAAGCGCACGAGCGTCGTGAACAGGCGCACGTCGGCCTCGGTGATCGTCTCGCCCACGAGATAGCGACGCGTCGCGAGTCGTTCCTCGAGCCAGTCCAGCGCGGTCCACAGCCGCTCGTAGGCCGCGTCGTACGCCTCTTGCGAGCCAGCGAAGCCGCAGCGGTACACCCCGTTGTTGACGTCCCGGAAGACCCGGTCGTTGACCTCGAAGATCTCCTCGAGGTGCTGCTCGGGCAGCAGGTCGGGCGCGCCCGGGCGGTGGTGCTCGACCCACTCGGTCGAGAAGTCGAGGGTGATCTGCGCGAAGTCGTTCGTCACGACCTCCCCGCTCGGGACGTCGACGATCGCGGGGACCGTGATGCCGCGCGGGTAGTCGGGGAAGCGCTTGAAGTACGCCTCTTGGAGCCGCTCGATGCCGAGCACCGGGTCGCGACCGCCCGGGTCGAGGTCGAAGGTCCACGAGCGCTTGTCGTGCGTGGGGCCGGGCAGGGCGAGCGAGATCTCGTCCTCGAGGCCGAGCAGCCGGCGCACGATCACGGTGCGGTTCGCCCACGGGCACGCACGCGCCGCGACGAGCCGGTAGCGCCCGGGCTCGACGGGGTAGCCCTCTGCGCCGTCGCGCGTGATGCGGGTCGTGATGTAGCGGGTGTCCCGCTCGAACTCCTTGCCCTTGACGGTGTAGGTGCCGCCCTGGCTGTGCTCGGGTCGTTCGGTCGCCATCCGTCCAGGGTAGGCGCGAAGGGCGGACCGGGGGATGCTCT
>JAJUHG010000131.1 GCA_029267995.1 Micrococcales bacterium | reverse complement strand
GCACGGGCACGCGCGGCGACGGTCGCGGCCGAGGCCGCCGAGCTCATGGCCCAGCTCCACACCGCGCTCGTGCGCGGGGCGGCGAGCGAGCTCGACCGCTGACGGCGCTGCGTGCGCGCGGTGCGGCACGTAGCGTAGAGGTGTGCACGAGCCAGACCCTGACCTGATCCCGCTCGAGGTCGCGGGCGTGCGTCGGCAGCTGCCCGGCGACGACCTCATCGTGCTCCTGCACGAGCCCGAACGCGAGCTCGTCCTGCCGATCGTCGTGGGCCCGGCTGAGGCGACGTCGATCGCGGTCGCGGTCGAGGGCGTCGTCCCGCCGCGTCCGCTCACGCACGACCTGCTGCGCGACGTGATCGAGGCGACCGGGAACAAGGTCGACCACGTCGAGATCACCGAGCTGCTCGACGGGGTGTTCCACGCCGCGGTCGTGCTCGGCTCGGGTGTCCGCGTCGACTCGCGCGCCTCGGACGCGATCGGGCTCGCGGTGCGCACGGGAAGCCCTGTGCTGTGCGCGCAGGCCGTGCTCGACGCGGCCGGGGTCGACACGAGCGGGGGAGAGGACGACCGGGAGATCGAGCGCTTCCGGGAGTTCCTCGACTCGGTCGAGCCCGAGGACTTCGAGGCCGGTGAACCACCCGGACCCTCACCCTGAGGTAGAACTTGAAACTTCGCCGCGCGACACGCGCCCTTGTCGTTGACGACCCCGGGCCCGGGTCATAGCGTGGCCTGGACACACCCGGTGGACCGGCGCTCGCCGGTGCGACGTTCAGGAGGAACCGTGAGCAGCATCGACGGCGGCGAGGCACTCGCTGGCTCGGTTCCTCAGCCGCAGCTCACGCAGGGCCTGCTCTTCGGCGACGAGCTGCCCGAGCTCGACGAGCACGAGGGCTACCGCGGCCCGACCGCGTGCCGCGCGGCGGGGATCACCTACCGCCAGCTCGACTACTGGGCCCGGACGGGTCTCGTCGAGCCCACGGTCCGCCCCGCGAGCGGCTCGGGCACCCACCGGCTGTACTCCTTCCGCGACATCCTCGTCCTCAAGGTCGTCAAGCGCCTGCTCGACACGGGCGTCTCGCTCCAGCAGATCCGCACCGCCGTCGGTCACCTGCGCGAGCGCGGTGTCGAGGACCTCGCCCAGATCACGCTCATGTCCGACGGCGCGAGCGTCTACGAGTGCACGTCGGCCGACGAGGTGATCGACCTCGTCCAGGGAGGCCAGGGCGTGTTCGGGATCGCGGTGGGCCGGGTCTGGCGCGAGGTCGAGGGCAGCCTTGCGGAGCTGCCGACCGAGCGCGCCGAGTCGACCCCCGAGTCGCCGGCCGACGAGCTCGCCGCGCGTCGCCGCGCCCGCAGCGCAGGCTGACCCGGCACCCAGCGCCGGTCCCAGAGGGCCGCGCGACCGCGATCCGGTCGCGCCCTGGCCTCAGCGTGGTGCGCGCAGCGCCCGGTCGAGGATCTGGTCGAAGGCGTACGCGACGACCCGTGCCGCTGCTCCGGGCCATGCGTGGATCGGCATCGCCGCCCCCTGGGCCTGCTGGAGCGCGGCGCGCTCCGGGATCACGGGGCTCAGCACGAGCGGACCGTAGAGCGTGCGCAGCTCCTCGAGGCGGTACTCCTGCTCGACCGAGCGGGTCTTGACCCGGTTGACCGCGATCCCGAGCGGCTGGAGCTGACTCGCGCCGGCCCTGCGCACCTCGTCGACCGTACGCAGCGCCCGCCCGACCGCCATGACCGAGAACAACCCCGGCTCGGCTACCACGATCGCCCGGTCCGTCGCGGACAGTCCCGTCCGGGTGAGCCCTCCGAGCGAGGGCGGGCAGTCGAGGATCACGAGGTCATAGCCCGTCGTCATCGACAGGATCTCCGACAGGCGCCCGACGTTCTGCGTGGGGATGTCGACGCCGTCGTGCCGCGCCGAGGCCTCCGAGCCGCGCATGACGTCGAGGCCCTCGGGGGACCAACCGCTCGGGGCGACCGCGCGCCGGATCGTGTCGTACCCGGGGGAGTCGAGGACCGCGGCGACGTCGAGCGCGTCGTCGGCGGGCTCGGGGGCGAGCGCGACCGTCGAGTCACCCTGGGGGTCGAGGTCGATCACGAGCGTGCGCACCCCGCGTGCGAGTGCCGCCGAGGCGAGACCGAGCGTGACCGACGTCTTGCCGACGCCCCCCTTGAGGCTGCAGATCCCGAGCACGAGCACGGCTCCCACCGTAGCCGCCTGGTGGGCACCCGCGCGTGCTTTGCGCGACGCGTGGCAAGATTCACGGGTCGAGCGAGGACCGGGGCCCGTGCCCGGGGCCCGGTCGCGCCCACGACGAGCTGACGGAGGTACATGGTGTTCGCAAAGGTCCTCGTGGCCAACCGCGCAGAGATCGCGGTCCGCGCCTTCCGGGCCGCCTACGAGCTCGGGGCCCGGACGGTCGCGATCTTCCCCTACGAGGACCGCAACTCCGAGCACCGCCTCAAGGCCGACGAGGCCTACCCCGTGGGCGAGGAGGGGCACCCCGTGCGGGCCTACCTCGACATCGACGAGATCCTGCGGGTCGCGACCGAGGCCGAGGCGGACGCGATCTACCCCGGCTACGGCTTCCTCGCCGAGAACCCCGAGCTCGCCCGACGCTGTGCCGAGAACCAGATCACCTTCGTCGGGCCGCCCGCCGAGATCCTCGAGCTCGCGGGGAACAAGGTCAGCGCGCTCGAGGCCGCGCGCGCCGCTGGCCTGCCCGTGCTCACCTCGACCCCGCCGAGCGACGACGTCGACGCGCTCGTGGCCCAGGCCGAGGAGATCGGCTTCCCGCTCTTCGTCAAGGCGGTCGCGGGCGGTGGTGGTCGCGGCATGCGCAAGGTCGCCGAGGCGAGCGGGCTGCGCGAGGCGATCTCCGCCGCGATGCGCGAGGCGGGAAGCGCCTTCGGCGACGAGCGCGTCTACCTCGAGCAGGCGGTCGTGCGGCCGCGGCACATCGAGGTCCAGATCCTCGCGGACGGGCACGGCAACGTCGTACACCTGTACGAGCGCGACTGCTCGGTCCAGCGGCGCCACCAGAAGGTCATCGAGATCGCGCCCGCGCCCAACCTCGACCCCGAGCTGCGTGACCGGCTGTGCGCGGACGCGGTCAAGTTCGCCCGGCACATCGGCTACCAGAACGCCGGGACCGTCGAGTTCCTCGTCGACACGGCGGGGGAGCGGGCGGGCCAGCACGTCTTCATCGAGATGAACCCCAGGATCCAGGTCGAGCACACCGTGACCGAGGAGGTCACCGACATCGACCTCGTCCAGGCGCAGCTGCGCATCGCGGCGGGGGAGTCGCTCGCAGACCTCGGCATCACGCAGGACGCGGTTCGGGTCAACGGCTATGCGCTCCAGTCGCGCATCACGACCGAGGACCCGGCCAACGGCTTCCGGCCCGACACGGGACGCATCATCGCCTACCGCTCGCCGGGCGGGGCGGGGGTGCGGCTCGACGGTGCAACGGCGAGCGCGGGCGCGGAGATCACCGGGCACTTCGACTCGATGCTCGTCAAGCTCACGTGCCGTGGGCGTGACTTCCCGACCGCGGTGCGCAGGGCACGGCGCGCGCTCGCCGAGTTCCGCATCCGCGGGATCCGCACCAACATCCCGTTCCTGCAGGCCGTGCTCGACGACGAGCAGTTCCAGTCTGGTGACCTGTCGACCTCGTTCATCGACGAGCGTCCCGAGCTGCTCGCGGCGCGCGTGAGCGCGAACCGCGCGACGCGCCTCCTGCACTTCCTCGGCGACGTCACGGTCAACCGGCCGCACGGCGGGCCCCGCGCGCTCGTCGCTCCGCTCGCGAAGCTTCCGCAGCTCGAGGGCGGCAACGGCAAGGAGCTCCCGGCAGGTGCTCGCCAGCGGCTTCTCGAGCTCGGGCCCGAGGGCTTCGCGCGGGCACTGCGCGAGCAGACGGCACTCGCCGTGACCGACACGACGTTCCGGGACGCGCACCAGTCGCTCCTCGCGACGCGCGTGCGCACCTACGACCTCGTCACGGCAGCGCCCGTGGTCGCGCGCACCCTGCCAGAGCTGTTCTCGGTCGAGGCGTGGGGCGGGGCGACCTACGACGTCGCGCTGCGCTTCCTCGGCGAGGACCCGTGGGAGCGTCTCGCGCGCCTTCGGGAGGCGATGCCGAACCAGAACCTCCAGATGCTCCTGCGGGGGCGTAACACGGTCGGCTACACCCCGTACCCGACGAAGGTCACCTCGGCCTTCGTGCGTGAGGCCGCGGCGACCGGGCTCGACATCTTCCGGAGCGTTGACGCGCTCAACGACGTCGAGCAGATGCGTCCCGCGATCGAGGCGGTGCTCGAGACGGGCACCGCGGTCGCCGAGGTCGCGCTGTGCTACACGGGCAACCTCTCGGACCCGGGGGAGAAGCTCTACACGCTCGACTACTACCTCGGGCTCGCCGAGAAGATCGTCGAGGCCGGGGCGCACATCCTCGCGATCAAGGACATGGCCGGCCTGCTGCGCCCCGCCGCGGCCGCGACCCTCGTAGGCGCGCTGCGCGAGCGCTTCGACCTGCCGGTCCACCTGCACACGCACGACACCGCGGGCGGGCAGCTCGCGACGCTCCTCGCGGCGAGCGCGGCGGGCGTCGACGCGGTCGACACCGCGAGCGCCGCCCTTGCGGGCACGACGAGCCAGGTCCCGATGTCCGCCCTCGTCGCGGCCCTCGAGTTCACCGAGCGTGACACGGGCCTCGACCTGCGGGCCGTGACCGACCTCGAGCCGTACTGGGAGGCCGTGCGAGCGGTCTACGCCCCGTTCGAGTCGGGCCTGCCGGGGCCGACCGGCCGCGTGTACGAGCACGAGATCCCCGGGGGACAGCTGTCGAACCTGCGTCAGCAGGCGATCGCGCTCGGCCTCGGCGACCGCTTCGAGGAGATCGAGGCGATGTACGCCGCGGCGGACCGCATCCTCGGGCGCCTCGTCAAGGTCACGCCGTCGTCGAAGGTCGTCGGTGACCTCGCCCTCCACCTCGTCGCGACCGGGGCGGACCCGGAGAAGTTCGCGGAGGACCCGCAGAGCTTCGACATCCCTGACTCGGTGATCGGCTTCCTCGGCGGAGAGCTCGGCGACCCGCCGGGCGGTTGGCCCGAGCCGTTCCGCACGAAGGCGCTCGCCGGCCGCCGCGCGCGACCGGGCGTCACGCCCCTCACGGCGCAGGACGAGCGTGACCTCGAGGCCGACTCGGCGACGCGCCGTTCGCGGCTCAACCACCTGCTGTTCCCCGGGCCCACGAAGGAGCTCGAGCGGGTGCGCGAGGAGTTCGGGGACGTCTCGGTGCTCGACACGCAGAGCTACCTGTACGGCATGAGCAACGACCAGGAGCTCGAGATCGAGCTCGACAAGGGCGTCAAGCTCATCGTCGGGCTCGAGGCCGTGGGTGGCGCGGACGAGCGGGGCATGCGCACGGTCATGTTCACCCTCAACGGCCAGCTGCGCCCGCTCCAGGTGCGCGACCGTGCGGTCGAGGTCGAGGCGGCCGTCGCGGAGAAGGCGGACCTGTCGCGGCCCGGCCACATCGCGGCCCCGTTCGCGGGCGCCGTCTCGCCCTCGGTCCAGGAGGGCGAGCGGGTCGAGGCGGGCCAGACGGTCGCGACGGTCGAGGCCATGAAGATGGAGGCTGCGATCACGACGCCGGTCGCCGGGACGGTGCGTCGGGTCGTGATCGGTGCGGTCCAGCAGCTCGAGGGTGGCGACCTCGTGATGATCATCGAGTGACCCGCCGAGCGGTGCGCCGGAGTTTCGTGAGCCGCCGAAGGTAGGGCATGCTTGCAGGGTGATCATCGCGCCCGCAACCGAGGAAGACTGGGAGGCGTTCGGCCGGATCCGGCTCGCCTCGCTGCGCGAGCCCGGCTCGCCCCAGGCTGCCTCGTTGGGCCGTGAGGAAGGTTTCCGTGAGCCGCACTGGCGCATGCGTCTGCGCGGCGGGATGTACCTCCTGGCCTGGGAGTACGAGGGTGCCCCGCAGGCGATCGGTGTGGTCGGGCTCATGCAGGAGCCCGGGGCGCCGACCGACGAGCGCCTCGTGTTCTCGCTCTACGTGCGCCAGGCGCACCGGCGGCAGGGCATCGGCAAGGCGCTCGTGCGCGCGGCCGCGCACTGGGCGGGGGTCGACGACGCGCGCGCGCTGAGCGCGTGGATCACCGAGGACGACGAGGCCGCGATCGCGGTGTTCCGCAGCTGCGGTTTCGCAACGACGGGGGAGCGCGTCAAGATGCCGCGCTCGCCGGGCCGCATCGAGGCTCGATGGACGCTCGCGCTCGCGAACGACCAGGTCGTCACCCCGCGTCGCGGGGACTGAGTCTCCCGGGTCCCGCGAGCTCGACGGGCGCACCTTTCTCGACCCTCGATTCGTAGGTCGGCCTCTGCTCGACCCGTCGTCCCGTCGTGCGCGCCCGGCTCGACCCGTCGGGCGCTCCTTGCCCGGCCCGCGAGAGGGGATCACGCGGGAGAGGGGCCAGGTCGAACCCATCGTGCGCTCTTCTCCAGCGAAGTGACATAACGTCACTTATCGGCGCTTAACTATCGGGAGTTGCATTAGATGCGAGAACTCCCGTCTCTGGTCGATCGCGCAGTTCCCGCGGCGTTCGAGTACAACGACCGAAGGAGTTGGTGCCCGAAGCGCTCGAACT
>JAJUHG010000130.1 GCA_029267995.1 Micrococcales bacterium | reverse complement strand
GAGCGCCTCGGCGACCCGCGCGAAGTCGGCGACGTCGAGCCGCTCACCGCGGGCCTGCGGGTCTACCCCTGCGGCCTCGAGCGCGCGCGCCGCCGCCGCGGACGAACCCGCGTGGCCCGCGAGGGCCGAGCGCAGCATCTTGCGGCGCTGCGCGAACGCGGCGTCGACCACCGCGAACACCTGCTCACGGCTCGCCGTCGTCGGCGGTGGCTCACGGCGCACAAGCTCGACGAGCGCGGAGTCGACGTTCGGCTCGGGCCAGAACACGGTGCGCCCGATCGTCGCGGTGCGTCGCGCCGCGGCGTACCACGCGGCCTTGACCGAGGGGATGCCGTAGGTGCGTGAGCCCGGCGGGGCGGCGAGCCGGTCGGCGACCTCGGCCTGGACCATGACGAGCGCCCGCTCGAGACTCGCGAAGCGCTCGAGGAAGGTCAGCAGCACGGGGACCGAGACGTTGTAGGGCAGGTTCGCGACGAGCGCGGTCGGCGCGGGGCCGGGTAGCCGACTCACGCTGAGCGCGTCTGCCGTGACGACCTCGAGCCGTTCGACCGCGTCCGGCTGGTGCGCCGCGACGGTCGCGGGCAGCGCGCCCGCGAGCACGGGGTCGATCTCGACCGCGACGACGTGCGCACCGACCTCGAGCAGACCGAGCGTGAGCGAGCCGAGCCCCGGGCCGACCTCGACGACGTGCTCGCCCTCGCGGACCGCGGCCTGACGCACGATCTTGCGCACCGTCCCGCCGTCGTGGACGAAGTTCTGCCCGAGCGTCTTGGTCGGGCGCACCCCGAGGCGCTCGGCGAGCGCACGGATCTCGGCGGGGCCGAGCAGGGGCGAAGTCATCACTTGAGGCTAGTCGCGCGCGCAGGCGCGGGCGATCAGTACCAGTTCTTGCGCAGGAAGTGGCTCCACGCACCGCACGGGTCGCCGTAGCGGTTCTTGATGTAGCCCAGGCCCCACTTGATCTGGGTCGCGGGGTTGGTGCGCCAGTCCGAGCCCGCCGAGGCCATCTTCGAGCCGGGCAACGCCTGCGGGATGCCGTAGGCGCCCGAGGACTTGTTGTGCGCGTCGACGCGCCAGCCGCTCTCCTTCTGCCACAGCGCGACGAGACACTTGAACTGGTCGTCGCCCCAGCCGCGGTCGGCGAGCATCTCCTTCGCGATCGCCTTCGCGCTGCCGGGCTTCACGGTCGGCACGTCGGGCACGACCATCGTGCCGACCCGCACGACGCGGTCCTGCGGGGGCGTCACGACGACCGAGGCGAGGATCTCGCGGTCGACCTCCTTGCCGTCCACGACGGTCGCGGTGTAGACGACCTCGCGCGTGCCGACGCGCCCCTCGGACTGCACGACCGTCGTGCCCTTGGCCAGGCCCGGGTCCTTGATCACGCGCTCGTCGAACTTCAGGGTGCGCGTCTCGACGCCGTTGACCGACTCGGCGCGCGTCACGACGACCTCGAGGCCGCCCGTGACGGGCTCGTCGAGGTCGACCGACAGGTGGTCGTCGGGGTCGAGCACGAGCCCGACCTCGCGCAGCGCCTCGCGCACGGTCGGTGCGGCCGTGTCGAGCTCGATCGTCTGCTCGTCGACCTCGACCGTCATGACCTTGCGCGTCGTCACGACGAGCGGTTCGGTGCGCGGCAGGCGGGCCGAGCGGGAGACGGACAGGTGCACGTCGTCGGCGCGCTGCCCGAGCGCCTCGACAACCTCGCCCGCGGTGCGGGCGGTCGTCCACACGGTGCGGGGCTCGCCGTCGACGACGACCTCGACCTCGCGTGCGCGGCGCACGACGACCTCGCCGCCCGAGACGACCGGCTGGTCGAGCGCGGGCACGACGACGTCGCGCTCGCCGACCTCGACGCCCGCGGCCTCGAGCACGTCGGCGACCGTACGTCCGAAGGTCGACACGGTGCGCTCGGCGCCGTCGATCTCGAGGTCGATCGACTTGTGGAGGGTCGCGAAGGCCCCCGTCCCTGCCGTGACGAGCACGAGGGCGAGGCCTTGCGCCAGGAGCCTGCGGGTCCGCGAGGGCGTCCCTGCTGTCCGGCTGCGACTCATCGAGGTCCGTTCTGTCGACATCACTGCGGTGCCGCGGGCCCCTTCCGCGACTCGCCCGACGTTAGCCCAGACCTGGCGTCGATTCCTAGTCGCAAGGGCCTGCCGGCCGGGCAAAGCGGGACGATTCACCAAGGCCCGTATAGCGCAAGACTGTTCTGCTCGACCGTCCGACACGCCGCAGCGAGCTCGAGGCCGAGCACCTCGGCGAGCGTACGCATCGTGAGCGCCGCGAGGTAGGGCGCGTTCGGCCTGCCCCGGAAGGGGTGCGGGGTGAGGTACGGGGCGTCGGTCTCGAGCAGCACGAGGTCCGGCCCGGCCGCCTCGGCCGCACGCCGCAGCTCGTCGTTCGCGCGGAACGTCACCGGCCCCGCGAAGGACATGAACCACCCGTGCTCGGCGCACCGCCGCGCGAGCTCGACGTCGCCCGAGAAGCAGTGGAAGACTGTGCGCTCGGGTGCGCCGTCGGCCTCGAGGACCTCGACGACGGCGTCGTGCGCGTCCCGGTCGTGGATCTGCAGCACGAGGTCGAGCTCTTTCGCGAGCGCGACGTGCGCGCGGAAGGTCTCGCGCTGGACCTCGCGTCCGCGCTCCCCTGCGCGGAAGAAGTCGAGCCCGGTCTCGCCGATGCACCTGACCCGCTCGTTGCCGCGCGCAACCTCCTCGACCCGCGCGATCGCCTCGTCGAGCGGGGTCTCGTGCCGCGGCCGGGGGTCGGGCTCGAGCCCGTCGGGGGCCATCTCGCGCACCCCCGCATGGAGCACCGCCTCGTTCGGGTGGATCGCGACCGCGCCGAGCAGTCGGCGATCCGCCCGGACTGCGGCGTCGGTCCAGGTGACCGCGTCAAGGTCGCACCCGACCTGGACGTGCCGCGTGACACCGACGCGCTCCGCACGGTCGAGATGCGCCTGCACGCGCTTCGCCGACGACGGGGTCCAGACCTCGCCTGCGCCGTCGTCGACACCCTCGCGCGAGCCGCCGTCGTCGTCTCGCCAGCCGCCGTCGTCGGTCTCGCGCAGGACCGTCTCGAGGTGCGTGTGGTTGTCGACCACCGGGTGCGGGAGCGACTCCGGGTCGGCGGGCCAGTCGGCGCGGCGTCGGCTCACGCCCCGCCCTGGGCCCGCTCGAGCTCGGCCTCGACGACGCCCTCGTCGAGCTTGGTGAAGACGGGCGTGGGCGCCTCGACGGGCGTCCCGGGCGCGACGGGCCGGGACTCCCACGCGAGCACGCCCGAGTAGTCGCCCGTGATGACGGGGTAGCTCACCCCCGCATCGTCGAGGTCGGTGACCTCCTCGATCCGCGGGGCGGCCTCGACCTGACCTGTTCCGCCGAAGATCTCGTGCACACGCTGGGCCGAGTGGGGCAGGTACGGCGAGAGCAGCGTGCGGCAGTCGCTCACGGCCTGCGTCGCGGTGTGCAGGACGGTCGCGAGGCGCTCACGGTCCTCCTTGAGCTTCCATGGTGCGGTGTCGGACAGGTACTTGTTGACGTCCGCGACCACGGCCATCGCCTCGGTGATGCCCGCCCGCTGCCGGTGCCGCGAGATGTGCTCGCCGACCGTCGCGAAGCCGCCTGCGGTGCGTGCGAGGACCTCGCGGTCGACGTCGTGGAGCTCACCCGGCTCGGGCACCTGACCGAAGTTCTTGTGCACGAGGTTTGCGGTGCGATTCACGAGGTTGCCCCAGCCGGCGACGAGCTCGTCGTTCGTGCGGCGCACGAACTGCTCCCACGTGAAGTCGGTGTCCTGGTTCTCGGGCCCCGCGACCGCGATGAAGTAGCGCAGCGCGTCGGGTTGGTAGCGCGCGAGGAAGTCGCGCACGTAGATGACGATCCCGCGCGAGGAGGCGAACTTCTTGCCCTCCATCGTGAGGAACTCGCTCGAGACGACCTCGGTGGGCAGCTGAAGCTCGCCGTACGCCCCGGGCGAGCCTCCCTTCGCGCCGTGTCCGTTGTAGGCGAGCAGCTCGGCGGGCCAGATCTGGGAGTGGAACGTGATGTTGTCCTTGCCCATGAAGTAGAACTGCTGGGCGGTGGGGTCGGCCCACCACTTCTTCCACTCGTCGGCGTCCGAGCCGTAGCGCCGGGCCCACTCGATCGAGGCGGACAGGTACCCGATCACGGCGTCGAACCACACGTAGAGCCGCTTGTTGGGGTTGTCCTCCCAGCCCGGTAGGGGCACGCGGATCCCCCAGTCGATGTCGCGCGTCATCGCGCGCGGGCGCACGTCCTCGAGGAGGTTGAGCGAGAAGCTCAGCACGTTGGGCCGCCAGCCGCGCCGCGAGCGCAGCCAGTCCCCCAGCGCGTCGGCGAGCGCGGGCAGGTCGAGGAAGAAGTGTTCGGTCTCGACGAACTTGGGCGTCTCGCCGTTGATCCTGCTGCGGGGGTTCTTGAGCTCGTGCGCGTCGAGCTGGTTCCCACAGTTGTCGCACTGGTCGCCGCGCGCGCCGTCGTAGCCGCAGATCGGGCACGTGCCCTCGATGTACCGGTCGGGCAGGGTCCGACCCGTGCTCGGGGAGATGGCTCCGCTCGTGGTCTGCTCGATCATGTAGCCGTTCTTGTGCAACGTGCGGAACAGCTCTTGAGCGACGGCGTGGTGGTTGAGCGTGGTCGTCCGGGTGAACAGGTCGTAGCTCAGGCCGAGCTGGGTGAGGTCCTCGACGATGACCCGGTTGTACCTGTCCGCGAGCTCACGCGGGGACACGCCCTGCTTGTCGGCCTCGACGAGGATCGGCGTGCCGTGCTCGTCGGTGCCCGAGACCATGAGGACGTCGTTGCCCGCCATCCGCATGTACCGGCTGAACACGTCGGAGGGGACGCCGAAGCCGGCGACGTGGCCGATGTGCCGCGGGCCGTTCGCGTACGGCCAGGCGACTGCGGAGAGGATGCGAGTCATGGGCCGATCCTAGTTGCGCGTGCCCGCGCGAACCCGCGTCCGTCCACGTGACCGTCCCGCGCGTGACGGCTCAGACGCTCCCTAGCCTTGCCCCTCGGGGGTCCGGGCAGCCGTCAGGCGGCTTCGACCTCGACGCGCAGGATGCGGTCGTCACCCCGGCGCGGGTCGCCCCGACCGTCGGTGTTGTTGGTGACGACCCACAGTGCGCCGTCGGGCGCCTCGAGCACGTGGCGCAGGCGGCCGTACTCACCCTGCAGGAGTGGTTGAGGCTCACCGACGCCGTCGCCGTCGAACGGCACCCGCCACAGCGTCTGACCTCGCAGGCCGGCCAGGTAGATCCCCTCGTGCGTCACGGCGAGCCCGCTCGGGGAGGCGTCGCGCGTCGCCCACACGTGCAGCGGCGAGACGTACTCGCCGCCGCCGTCGCCCTCGCCCTCGACGTGCGGCCAGCCGTAGTTCTCCCCCGGCTCGATGAGGTTGAGCTCGTCCCACGTGTCCTGGCCGAACTCGCTTGCGAACATGCGCCCGTCGACCGCCCAGCCGATGCCCTGCACGTTGCGGTGACCATAGGACCAGACGTGCGTGTCGAAGGGGTTGCCGGGCGCGGGCTCGCCGTCGGTCGTCATGCGCAGGATCTTCCCGCCGAGGGAGTCGCGGTCCTGCGCGCGCTGCACCTGGTAGATGTCGCCCGTGGTCGCGTAGAGGAACCCGTCGGGTCCGAACGCGAGGCGGCCTCCGTTGTGGTTGGGACCCTTGGGGATGCCGTCGAGGATGACCTCGGCATCGCCGAGCTCGTCCCCGTCGAGGCGCATGCGCAGGATGCGGTTGTCCTCGGCGGCGGTGAGATAGACGAACACGAGGCCGTCGTCGGCGAACTCGGGCGAGACGGCGACGCCGAGCAGTCCCCCCTCGGAGCGTGCGACGGTCGCCCGTTCGACGTCGTCCGCACCGGGGCCGTGCAGGCGCGTGAGCTCACCGTCGTCGAGGCGCCACACGCGCGCGGTGTCGCGCTCGGTCACGAGGGCCGCCCCGTCAGGCAGGAAGGCCACACCCCACGGGGCGTCGAGGCCCGTGACGACGTCACTCACGTCCGTGACGCGGACCTCGGGGACCTCCTCGACGGTCGGGCTCGGCTCGGGCTCCAGCTCAGGCTCGGGGCTCGGCGGCTCGCTCGGCGACACCTCGGGCGCGGGCTCGGGCGCGGCGCTGCGCGTCGGGCTCGGCGAGACCGAGGTCGGCTCAGGAGCCGGTTCGGGCGCAGCGGTGCACGCCGCGGTGACAAGGACGAGGGAGGCGACGAGCGCCCGGACTCTGCGGCTCACCTTCCTAGCCCACCACCGATCGCCTGCGCGGACCAGGTTCGGGCTGCAGCTCACGGGGGCGCGGCCTTGCTGCTGCCTCGCGCGACGTACGCTCGCGACCGGTCGTCACCTCGCTTGTCGTTGTCGTTTCGCCGGTCGCCGCTGTCGTGTCTGGGGGCGGGGCCGGTGGGTGGGGGTGGGCTGGTGCGGGGTCGCCTGCGTGCCGCGTCGGTAGTGCCCGCGGTGGTGGTGGGTCTTGTGGTGGTGCGGGCGCGTTGGAGCAGGCGTTGGCGTCGTTCGTGGGCGGTGCGGGTGCGGGGGGCGAGCTGGTAGGTGGGTGGTTGGTAGTCCGGGTCGCCGGGCAAGGGTCGTGGCCCGGGTGGCCCGGGTGGCCCGGCTTCCGCTTCGTCCGGCAGGGGGTCTGGGGT
>JAJUHG010000129.1 GCA_029267995.1 Micrococcales bacterium | reverse complement strand
TCGGCCAGGCCGTCGTCGAGGGAGCCGTCCTGGGCCGGTACCGCTACGACGCGCTGCGCTCGAAGGCCGACTCGACCGCGCTCGAGGGCCTGACGCTGCTCGCCGACGAGGGCGAGCACGCAGAGCTCTCCGCGGGCGCCGAGCGCGGCAAGGTGCTCGCACGTGCGACCTCGATCGCACGCGACATGTCGAACGCGCCCGGCTCGCTCCTGACGGCTCCGGCGTTCGGTGAGCTCGCCGAACGCGTCGGCGCCCAGACGGGTCTCGAGGTCGAGGTGTTCGACAAGGCCGCGCTCGAGGAGATGGGCTGCGGTGCCCTGCTCGGCGTCAACCGCGGTTCGGCGGAGGAGCCCCGCCTCGTGAGGATCGCCTACCGTCCCGAGGGGGCCACGGCGCACCTCGGTCTGGTCGGCAAGGGGATCATGTACGACTCGGGCGGGATCAGCCTCAAGCCCTCGAACGCGTCGCACCAGCAGATGAAGATGGACATGTCGGGGGCCGGTGCGGTGCTCGCGGCGATGTCCGTGCTCGCCGAGCTCGAGGTCCCGGTCGCGGTCACGGGCTACCTCGCGTGCACCGACAACATGCCCTCCTCGCACGCCCAGAAGCTCGGTGACGTCGCGGTGAGCCGTTCGGGGCGCACGATCGAGGTGCTCAACACCGACGCCGAGGGTCGCCTCGTCATGGTCGACGCTCTCGCCCTCGCGGTCGAGGACGAGGTCGACGCGGTCGTGGACATCGCGACGCTCACGGGGGCGTGCCTCATGGCGCTCGGCCCCATGAGCGCGGGCGTCTTCGCGAACGACGACGCGATCCTCGAGCAGGTGCAGGCCGCGGCCGAGGCGAGCGACGAGTCGGTGTGGCACCTTCCGCTCGACCGGCGCTACCGCAAGCTGCTCGACTCGGAGATCGCCGACGTCAAGAACATCGGCGGCGACTCGGGCGGAGCGATCACGGCCGCGCTGTTCCTCGCGGAGTGGGCGGGGGAGACCCCGTGGGCGCACCTCGACATCGCGGGACCGATGCGCTGGGAGTCCGCCGAGGGCTACCGGCCCAAGGGTGCGAGCGGCTTCGGTGCGCGACTCCTCGCCGAGCTCGCGCAGGGATTCACGAAGCCCTGACCGCGACCGAGCAGGGGCCGACCCTCAGCGCCGCCGTCGGCCCCTGCTCGTGGCGCGACGACGGCGCGGTCCAGGACCCCTGCCGCGCTTCGACGAGGGTTCCTCGGTCTGAGCGGGGGTCGCGCCCCGTGAGCTGTTCACGGTGCGCCCGCGCACGATCCCGACGAGGTCCTCGGTGAGCTCGTCCTCGCGCTCGATCGACCACGCGAGCGCGACGGGCGCGCGTGGGCCGCTCGCGAGCGGGCGGACCGTGAGGTCCTTGCGGTGGTGCAGGCGTGCGAGGGACCGGGGAACCACGAGGACGCCGAGCCCCGTCGCGACGTGCTGGATCGCAAGCTCGGTCGTGGCAGGTACCTGGACCGGGGGTCGCCCGGGGAGGGCGATCGCGTCGTCTGGCGCGTCGGGCGACCCTGCCCAGCGCAGCACGTCGTCGGCCGGCTGGAGGAGGACCTCGTCCGTGAGGTCGGCGGGATCGACCGTCTCGGACTCCTCGAGCGCGGCGAGCAGGTGGTCCTTGGGCACGACGACGACGGGTTCCTCGTCGTAGAGCAGGACCGCGTGCAGGACCGCCCGGTCGACCGGGGGCCGCAGGATCGCGGCGTCGAGGTCACCGTCGATCACGGCACGCTCCGCCTCGGCCGCGGTGACGGGGACGAGCCCGAGCGCCACCTCGGGGTGGCGGGCCCGGAACACGCGGGCCCACTTCGCGGGCGTCGCACCGGGGACGAAACCGAGCCGGAAGGTCACCGCGGGTGCGTCGTCGTTCGCTCTCGGCTCGTCCACCGCACCAGGGTAGGGGGCACCTAGGCTGGGGACCATGACGACGGATCCTGCGAGGCCTGCTCCCTCGCCGCAGGCCATGAAGCCGGCCACCGCGGCCAAGAAGCTCGGCATCTACCTGCCTGCGACGCCCGAGGAGTTCCGAGCTGGCGGGATCACGCGCGAAGAGCTCGCCGAGCTCGAGAAGAGCCCGCCGCAGTGGCTCACCGAGCTGCGCCGGAACGGGCCGCACCCACGTCCGGTGGTCGCAGGTCGGCTCGGCGTGTCGATCTCGGGACTGGCGCGCGGCGGGATCCACGAGGCGCTCACGACCGAGCAGATCGACGCGCTCCGGGCGGACCCGCCCGCATGGTTGCGCGCCGAGCGTGCCGTCCACGAGCGGGTGCTGGCGGAGGAGGAGCGGCTGCGGGAACGCGCCGCGAAGGACTGAGCCCACGGGCCGCTGCGACGCCCGCTTCGCACCTGGGACGGACGTCCTGGACACCAGGCACTCAGAATTTCTACAGTAGGGGGCGTGCAAAAGGCTCGGCGGCTCGCCCTCCTGCTGCCCGGCGGGATCGCGCTGCTGCTCGGGCTCGACGCGGCGCTGCTCCTGCTCGGGCTGCCGGCGCCCGTCGTGACCGAGCGCCTGCCCGACATCCACGGCGGGCTGCTCGTGCTGGGCTTCGTGGGCACGATGGTGGCCGCGGAGCGCGCGGTCGCCCTGCGCCGAGGGTGGGGTTTCTCCGCACCCTGCGCCCTGGGCGCAGGAGCGATCGCGCTCGTGAGCCCCGCCCCGATCGAGCTCGGCAAGGGCCTCCTGCTCGCCGGGACACTTGCCCTCGTCGGGGTCTACGCCGCGCTGTGGCGTCGGCAGCCGAGCGCGTGGCTCGCGATCCAGGTGCTCGGAGCCGGGGCAGGGGCGGGCGCAGCGGTCCTGTGGCTCGCGGGCGCGCCGGTCCCGATGCTGCTCGGGTGGCTCGTGGGCTTCCTCGTCCTGACGATCGCGGGGGAGCGGGTCGAGCTCTCCCGGGTCGGCGGCGCGGACCCGAGCGGGGCGGTCGGCGCCTCGTGGCTCCTCGCGGGCGCCGTGGTGGCCGCGACCCTGTGGCCCGGTGCCGGTCACGCGCTCCTCGGCGCGTCGCTCCTCGTGCTCGTCGCGTGGCTCGTGCGCCACGACGTCGCCCGTCGCACGGTACGTGCCACCGGTGCCCCCCGGTTCATGGCGTGGTGCCTGCTCGGTGGCTACGTGTGGCTCACGGTCGCCGGACTCGTGTGGCTGCTGCTCGGGCAGGCCCACGAGGGTCCCGCGTACGACGCCGTCGTGCACGCGGTGTTCCTGGGCTTCGTCCTGTCGATGATCATGGCGCACGCCTCGGTCATCCTCCCCGCGGTGCTCCGTACACCCCTGCCGTACCACCCGAGCTTCTACCTCCCCGTCGTGCTCCTGCACGCCTCGCTCGCGCTGCGCCTCGCGGTCGGCGACCTGCGCGGCCTCCCGTGGGCGCTTCAGCTCGGCGGCGCGCTCAACATCGCCGCCGTCCTGCTCTTCCTCGTGCTCGCGATCACCTCGGCGGTCCGCGCGCGCGGCGTCGTGGGTGCCCAGCCGACCGCCGTGGACGTCCGACCCCCGAGCACCGTGGAGGCCACCCGATGAGAAGCCGATGGCACCTGCGGGCGAACACCCTCGTCGCGCTCTGGCTGCTCGCCGCAGGCGTGGTCGCCCTCGTGCACCGCTGGGTCCCGAGCGCCGAGTGGCTCATGGTCCACCTCTTGCTGCTCGGTGCGGTGAGCACCGCGATCCTCGTGTGGAGCGCCCACTTCGCCGAGGCGCTGCGCCGCCACCCCCTGCCGGGCGGCTACCGCGACCAGGCGGTGCGGCTCGGGATGCATACCCTCGGCTCGCTCGCGGTGATCGACGGGCTCGTCGCGGACCGCCTGCCCGCCCTCGTCGCGGGTGCGGTCCTCGTCGCGGCGGCGACCGTGTGGCACGGCGTCGTGCTCGTCGTGCACGCGCGGCGCGGGCTCGGCACGCAGCTCGGTTGGACCGCGTGGTTCTACGTCGCGGCGGCCGCCGCGCTCCCGCTCGGCGCGGGGCTCGGGGTCGTGCTCGCGAAGGCGGGCGGCGAGCTCGCCTCGCGCGCCTACCTCGGGCACGTCGCGACGATGCTGCTCGGCTGGGTCGGGCTGACTGTCGTCGGCACGCTCGTCTCGCTGTGGCCCACGATGCTCGGCACGGGGCTCGCACCGGACTCGGTCCGAGCCGCGCGCCACGGTCTCGTGATGCTCGGGACGGCCATCGTGATGCTCGTCCTCGCGGTCGGCGGCGGAGTGCGGTGGTTGTTCGTCGCGGGGCTGCTCGGCTACGCGGCGGGACTCGTGCGCACCTCCTGGCCGCTCCTTGCGGAGGCGAGGGTGCGCCGCCCGCACACCTTCGCGGCCCGCTCGGTCGCGGCAGCCCAGCTGTGGCTGTTCGTCTCGGTCCTCGCGTGGGCCGTCGTGAGCGTGACCGCGCACGGCTGGGCCGAGGCGGAGCAGGCCACGGGGGCTCTCCTGGGTCCCTTCGCGGCGGGCTTCGCGGGGCAGGTCCTGCTCGGCTCGCTGTGCCACCTCGGCCCGATGATCCTCGGCGGCGGCCCCACCGCGGTCCGCGCGGCGCGCGCCGTCGTCGAGAAGGGCGCAGGTGCACGGCTCGTGCTCGTCAACGGAGGGCTCGTGCTCTTCGCGCTCCCGGCCCCGAGCCTCGTGCGGGTCACCGCCTCGGTGCTCGCCCTCGTCGGGGCAGCCTGGACGCTCGCCCTCGTCGTCGCCGCAGCCGTCGTCTCCCGGCGGGCCCGGGCCACGGCGGGGCCGACCACGGTGCGCCCCGCCGAGGTGCTCGCAGCCTCGCGGCGCACGACGCACGGCTCGGGGCTCGCGGCGGGCGTCGTGCTCCTGCTCGCGGTCGCGGTCTCGGTCGGCGTCGACCCCGCTGCGGTCGGGGTTGGGGCGGCCGCCGACGACGGCGTCCCGGCGAGCGGCGACGTCGTCGAGGTCGAGGTCGAGGCGCGTGACATGCGGTTCGAGCCGTCCTCGGTCGAGGTCGCCCCGGGCGACGAGCTCGTGCTCGTCGTGACGAACACCGACACGACCGTCCACGACCTCGTGCTCGACACGGGCGCGACCACCGGCCGGATCGCCCCGGGCGCGACCGCCCGTCTCGAGGTCGGCGTCGTCGGGCGCGCGCTCGAGGGATGGTGCTCGATCGCGGGGCACCGACAGATGGGCATGGTCTTCGACGTCGTGCTCAGCGGGAGCCCGACCCAGTCCGGTGCCGCGGGGGACGTGGTCGAGGCAGGCCCGCACGACCACGCCGGTCACGGGCCGCGCGTCGACCTCGGCCGCGAACCTGGCCCCGGCTTCGTCGCGGTCGACCCGCTCCTTGCGCCCGCTGGCGAGGAGACCGTGCACCGCCACACCCTGCGCGTGGCCGAGCAGGTCATGGAGGTCGCCCCCGGCGTGCGCCAGACCTTGTGGACCTTCGGCGGCTCGGTCCCGGGACCCACGCTGCGCGGCAAGGTCGGCGACCGTTTCGAGATCACGCTCGTCAACGACGGCACGCTCGGGCACTCGATCGACTTCCATGCGGGTGCGCTTGCGCCGGACGAGCCGATGCGCACGATCGAGCCGGGGGAGCAGCTCACCTACACCTTCACCGCGACCCGTTCGGGCATCTGGATGTACCACTGCTCGACGATGCCCATGTCGCTGCACATCGCCAACGGGATGTTCGGGGCGGTCGTGATCGACCCGCCGGACCTGCCCGAGGTCGACCGCGAGTTCCTGCTCGTGCAGTCCGAGTTCTACCTCGGTGAGGACGGCGGGATCGCCGACTCGGCCAAGATCGTCGCCGAGACGCCTGATGCGGTCGTGTTCAACGGCATGGCCCACCAGTACGACCACGCACCGCTCGAGGCGCGCGTCGGCGAGCGTGTGCGGTTCTGGGTGCTCGCGGCCGGGCCCAACCGTCCGAGCGCGTTCCACGTGGTCGGCGGGCAGTTCGACACGGTCTACCACGAGGGCGGCTGGACGCTCGGGGGGCCGCGCGGTGCTGGTGGGGACCCGACCGGCGGGTCCCAGGTGCTCGGCCTGCACCCCGCGCAGGGTGGTTTCGTCGAGCTCGAGATGCCCGAGGCGGGGCACTACCCCTTCGTCTCCCACCTCATGGTCGACGCCGAGCGCGGGGCGCACGGGATCCTGCGCGTCACCGAGCAGCTCCCCTGAGCACGCGCGCGACGTAGTCGGTTCCCGGGGCGGCGGCGACCTCGTGGATCGTGCCGTCCTGCACGACCCGTCCGTCCTCGAGCACGACGAGCCGGTCCGCGAGGGCGAGTGCGTCGGCGGCGTCGTGGGTCACGAGCAGGCAGGGTCCCGCGAAGGCAGCGAGGTGCTCTGCGAGCAGCGCGCGTACCTCGGTGCGTACCCGCACGTCGAGTGCGGCGAGCGGTTCGTCGAACACAAGTGCCCGCGGGTCCGCCGCGAGGGTGCGTGCGAGAGCGACCCGCTGCGCCTCCCCTCCCGACAGGGCGTGCGGACGGTGCGTCGCGAGGTGGGCGACGCCGAGCCGCTCGAGCCAGGTCGACGCCTCGTGGGCCGCCGCGGCCTTGCGCCAGCCGTGCGTCCTCAGTCCGAAGGCGATGTTCTCGAGCGTGGTCAGGTGGGGGAACAGACGGTGGTCCTGGAAGACCGTGCCGACGCGACGTGCCTCGGGAGGGACGCGACGTGCGCCGTCGTCGAGCACGTGGTCCCCGAGGATCAGGCGACCGGTG
>JAJUHG010000128.1 GCA_029267995.1 Micrococcales bacterium | reverse complement strand
GACCGCGATCGCGACGGCGACCGCCGCGGCGACGCCCATCGTGGTGAGGAAGGGGATGCCCGCGACCGAGAGGCCCACGAGCGCGATCATGACCGTGAGCCCTGCGAACACGACCGCCGAGCCCGCGGTCCCGGTCGCACGCGCGGCGGCCTCGGGGACCGCGAGTCCCTCACCGAGCAGCTCGCGGTAGCGCGAGACGATGAACAGGGCGTAGTCGATCCCGACCGCGAGGCCGAGCATGAGCGCGAGCATCGGGGTCGCCGTCGCGGTCGGCACGACGCTCGCTGCGAGGAAGATCAGGCCGACCGAGATCGCGACGCCCACGAGCGCGTTGAGCAGGGGCATGCCAGCCGCGACGAGCGAGCCGAGCGCGAGCACGAGGACGACGAGCGCGACCGCGACGCCGGTCGCCTCGACCCACGACATCTCAGGGAACTCGGCGCTGAACAGCTGGCCGCCGAGCTTCGCGACCGAGCCTTCGGGCAGGGCTGCCGCGAGCTCGTCGGTGAGCTCGGCGAGGGTGTCCTTGGTCTCGTCGGTCACGGTCGTCGAGGCGCCCTCGAGCTGGATCGTGACGAGGCCCGCGCGGCCGTCGTCGCTCGTCGTGCCGGAGACGAGCTCGTCGTAGGGGGTCACGACGCTCGAGACACCCTCGAGAGCGGCGATGTTCTCGCTCGTGGCCTCGACCGCGTCCCGGATCGCAGGCTCGGTGACCTGCCCGCCCTCGGGCGCGACCACGATGATCTGCGCCGAGGCGCCGCTCACCTGGGGGAAGGTCGCGGCGAGCCGGTCGAGAGCGGCCTGCGACTCGGTCCCGGGGATCGACACGTCGTTGTCGAGAGAGCCGCCCGCGCCGAGCACCGCGCCGCCGACGAGCAGCAGGACGGCGAACCACGCGCCGACGACGGCGCGCCGAGCGGCGACGGCACGGTGACCGAGCCGGTACAGGAAGGAGGACACCGAGGACTCCAGGATCGGGTGACGGGCGTGGAGGTCCCGCACCGGGGAACCGTGCGGACCCCGGGGCGGTGTGCCCGGGGAAGGGGCGAGGCGTGGCGGGACGGACCGACCCGCCTCGATGCACGAGCGTATTCGATACACTCGTGCATCGCAGTCGGGTGTGGCGAAGGTCGCACCACGAGCCGGTCCGCTCGGGCCGGATTGGCGGCACGGGCCGGACGGAGCGACCGCTCGGGCCCTCGGAGCGCGAGGCCACGGGAGCGAGGGCAGATGACGCAGGACGCGACAACCGTCACCGCGCGACGTCGCCGGACCCAGGAGAGGCTGCTCGACGCCGCCCTCGAGGTGCTCGCGCGTGAGGGGCTCGACGGGGCGAGCGTCGAGGCGGTGTGCGAGGCCGCAGGCTTCACGCGCGGGGCCTTCTACTCGAACTTCGAGTCCAAGACAGACCTCTTCCTCGCGGTGATCGAGCGTGAGCGCCGTGAGCGGCTCGCGCATGTGCGCACCGCGGTGCGTGACCTTGACGCCCCGGGCGAGAGCGGCGGGCTGGGCGCGGAGGAGGTGACCAGGCTCGTCGAGCTCGTTCTCGCTCCCGAGCACTCCGAGCGCGACTGGTACGTCGCGTCGATCGAGATGCAGTTCGAGCTGCTCGCGCTGCGTCAGCCCGAGATCGCACCGCGCTTCCTCGAGCTCCAGGACCAGCTGATGGATGAGCTCACCGCAGTGCTCGAGGACGTGGTCGAGGCCTTCGGGCAGCGCTTCGTGATCAACGCGCACGACGCGACAGCGCTCATCATGGCGGGCTACGAGCGCAGCGCGAAGCTTGCCTTCCTCCGGGGGGTGCGAGACCACGCGACCGAGGTGCGTCGGCTGCTCGCGGGGTGGTTGCCCGCCGTCGTCGCGCGGCTCACCGAGCCCGTCGGGGACTGAGAGCGATCGGGGCGCCGCCCCGGGGATGCGTTGTCGTGCGCACAGCGGCGGGCTCGGCGTGCTGAGGCAAGGCCCCACCCGGAAGGGATCGATACTTTCGGTCATTCGTGGGCGATCCTCGCGAGTCGGGGCGCGGGTCTCCTAGGGTCGAGGCATGAGGAGAACTCGAAACTCTCGCTCGGCCCGTCTGCGGTTCGCTGCTCTCGCGACGGCACTCGCGCTCGGCGCGGCCCTCGGGGCCTGCTCGCCGGGGGCGCCGTCGGCCCCGAGCCCGGGGACGAGCGGGGACGAGGCGGACCCGCAGGACGGCGCGGCCTCGCCCGCACCGCTCCCGTCGGGCGAGCTCGTGAGCGCATCCCCCGACGACCTGCGGCTCGGGGTCGCCGTCGCGGGCGGTGGGCACCACCTCGAGACGGGGCTCGGCTCAGGCACCGCGCTTGCGGACGAGACTTACGCGAGCCTCGTCGCGGAGAACTTCACGTCGCTGAGCCCCGAGAACCAGCTCAAGTGGGAGTGGCTCCGGCCCGAGCGAGAGACCTTCGACTTCGCCGCCGCGGACGAGCTTGTGGCCTTCGCGCAGGAGCACGGGCTCGCGGTCCGCGGCCACACGTTGTTCTGGCACTCGCAGAACCCCGCGTGGCTCACCTCGGGCGAGCTCGACGACGACGAGCTGCGTGAGGTGCTGCGCGAGCACGTCGAGACCGTCGTGGGCCGCTACGCAGGCCAGATCGAGCAGTGGGACGTCGCGAACGAGATCTTCGACGACCATGCCCGGCTGCGCACCCAGGACAATCCCTTCCTCGGGCGCTTCGGGGTCGAGATCGTCGCTGACGTCTTCCGGTGGGCGCACGACGCCGACCCCGAGGCGGTGCTGTTCCTCAACGACTACGCGATCGAGTCGATCGGACCCAAGTCTGACGCCTACTTCGAGCTCGTCCAGGAGCTGCTCGCCGACGGCGTCCCCGTGCACGGCATGGGTTTCCAGGGGCACCTGAGCATGAAGTACCCCAAGCCTGGCGACATGCGCGAGAACCTCGAGCGTTTCGCCGAGCTTGGTCTCGAGGTAGCGGTCACCGAGGCCGACGTACGGATGGCCGTCGAGGACGGAGTCGCGTCGCCCGAGGACCTCGCGGCACAGGCCGGCTACTACGAGGTGATGCTCGACGCGTGCCTTGAGGTCGACTCGTGCCGGTCCTTCACGGTGTGGGGGCTCAGCGACGCGTTCTCGTGGGTGCCCTTCTTCTTCGCGGGCGAGGGGGCGGCGACGCTCCTCGACGAGGAGTACCGGGTCAAGCCCGCATACGTCGCGCTCGTCGATCGCCTCGCGACGGGTCGGTGACGAGGAGGTCTTGCCGAGCGCCTGCGACGATGGGTCGATGGGCGACGAGACGCGCGGCGACGAGCCTCGAGGCGGCGAGACGACGCGCCCTCACGAGAGCCGATCGGGCGAGATGCACGGCGACGAGGCCCAGGGTCGCCAACGGCACCATGACGGGGCCTCCAGCAGCGGGGAGCGCGGCGAGGAGGCTGCTGCGCTCCTCGAGGCCGCGGGCGCGGCGCTCGAGTACCTGCGCGTAGTCCCAGATCGCCGCGTCTTCCCGACCGAGCAGGCGCTCACGGCGCTGAGCGCTTTCGACGAGCCGCTCCCCGACCGTCCGGGCGACCCGACCCAGACTCTGCGCTTCCTGCACGAGATCGGTTCGCCCGCGACGGTCGCGTCGAACGGGCCGAGCTACTTCGGTTTCGTGACGGGTGGGGCGCACCCTGCGGCACTCGCGGCGGCGTGGCTCGCGAGCACGTGGGACCAGAACGCTGCGCTCCCGGTCATGTCGCCCGTCGCGGCCCGGCTGCACGCGGCCGTCCAGGGGTGGGTCGTCGAGCTGCTCGGACTGCCCCCGGGGACCGAGCTCGCCCTTGTCACGGGTGCGACGACCGCGAACGCGAGCGCTTTCGCGGTCGCCCGGGACAGCCTGCTCGCTCGCCACGGGTGGGACGTCCAGGCGCGCGGGCTGATCGGGGCGCCCGAGCTCGCCGTCGTCGTCGGGGAGCACGCGCACGCGACCGTCCGCAAGGCCCTCGGGCTCGTGGGGCTCGGCCGCGACCGGGTGCACGTCGTGCCCGCGGACGACCAGGGGCGGATGCGCGCTGAGCACCTCCCCGACCTCGCGGGTCCCGTGCTCGTGGTCGCGCAGGCGGGCGAGGTGAGCACGGGGGCGTTCGACCCGTTCGACGAGATCGCCGACTGGGCAGCGGGACGCGACGCGTGGCTGCACGTCGACGGCGCCTTCGGACTGTGGGCCGCGGTGGACCCGAGCCGCAGTGCGCTGGTGCGTGGGCTCGAGCGCGCGGACTCGTGGGCGACCGACGCGCACAAGTGGCTCAACGTGACGTACGACTCCGGCCTCGTCCTCGTGCGTCAACCGGGTGCGCTGCGGCGCTCGTTCTTCGCGACAGCCGACTATCTGCCGCCCGACTCAGCAGGCCGGGTCGAGCTCGGGCACATGACGCCGCAGACCTCGCAGCGGGCCCGCGTGGTCGAGGTCTGGGCGGTACTGCGCACGCTCGGCCGGGAGGGCTTGGTCCACCTCGTGGGCGAGGTGTGCGCGCACGCGCGCCTCGTCGCCGGCGAGCTCACGGCCGGAGGGCTCCGCGTGCTCAACGATGTCGTGCTCAACCAGGTGCTCGTCGCAGGGCGCGACGCAGCCTCGACGCGAGCCCTCCTCGCGGCCGTGCACGACGACGGGCGGATCTGGTGCGGCCCGACGACGTGGCACGGGGAACCTGCGCTGCGCTTCTCGGTCTCCTCCTGGCGGACGACGCGGGTCGACGCTGAGCGGGCCGCCCGCGTGCTGCTCGAGCTCGCGCGACAGGTGGACGCGATCGGCTGAGGTGCGGTTGTCCGAGCGTGTGCGTGCCCACCCGGCGCGGGCGAACGGCGCGAGCCGATCGACCGAGGCGGGGCCGAGTCGCTCGAGTTGCGCGGCTGGGTATGCGGGCGGACCGTGAGGCATGAGCGATTCCACGTACACCATCGGCTACTTCGTCGGCTCGCTCGCGAGCGACTCGATCAACCGGCGCCTGAGCGAGGCGCTCATCAGGCTCGCGCCGCATCACCTGACGTTCCGAGAGATCCCGATCGACACGTTGCCCCTGTACTCGCGCGACTACGACGCGAGCTATCCGGCCGAGGCGCTTGAGCTCAAGGAGCTTGTCGAGTCGGTCGACGGGATCCTGTTCGTCACGCCCGAGTACAACCGGGACATCCCGGGGGCGCTGAAGAATGCGATCGACTGGGCATCGCGGCCCTGGGGCCAGAACTCCTTCGCGCGCAAGCCGACGGCGGTTATCGGCGCCTCGGTCGGGAAGATCGGGACGGCGGTCGCGCAGCAGAACCTGCGTTCGGTCCTCAGCTATCTCGACGCCCCGCAGATGAACGCCCCCGAGGCCTACATCGAGTTCACCGAGGGACTTGTCGACGACGACGGCCGGGTCACTGTGCCGGAGACGGAGGAGTTCCTGCGGGGCTTCATGGATGAGCTTGCGATCTTCGTCGAGCGCGTGCTCACGGTGCTGCCGAAGCGCGGCTGACGACGGGGCGGTCGTGCCCGTCACCGGTCGGCACGACTCCTACCGTGAGCTGGCCGCCGATCGCGGCCATCCGCGCGAGAACCTCGAGAACGGTGCGACTCGGTTCCGATGCTTCTGGTGCGCTGCGCGGGCCCACCTCCCAGGAGGCGAGTACCGCGTAGGCGATCGTCTGGTTGTGAATCACCCGGTCGTGGGCCATCCGGTCGTGGGCCATCCGGTCGTGGGCCATCGGGTCGTGGGCTACCCGGTCGTGCACCACAGGGTCGTGCACCATCCGGCTACGCACCACAGGGTCGTGCACCATCCGGTCGTGCACCGTGACGAGCCCCGTCTCGGCGCGGACGCCGCGGTCGCTCCCGGTCTTGTTGACGAGCCCGAGGTGCGGGCGGTCAGCCGGACGGTGGGCGAGCGGGTCGAGCCCCCACGCCGAGGCGACCATCGAGAGGTCGGTGTTGGCGGCGAGCCACCCGAGCACGGTCTCGCTCACCGCGGGGGAGACGATCTCGCCGCGGTGCAAGCGCGCGAAGAGGCATGTGAGCCCGCGCGCGCTCGCGGTCGCGAGGTGCGCGGGGTGTCCAGGTCCACGCTTGTCGCGGACCTGGTCGTGGAGCGTGACGCCCTCGAGCCCGATCGCGTGAGCGGTCGCCGAGACCGCGTCGAGGCCGAGGGTGCGCAGGAGGACGTTGGTCGCGAGGTTGTCGCTCACCGCTCCGACCAGGACGCACAGATCAGCGGCGGGGAGCTGAGACGCGCGAAGGTCCTGCCACAGCCCGGAGTCGCCCACGGCGTCCTCGGGGGCACGTCCGATGGGTTGGTTCGGGTCGAGCGACCTGGCTTGGAACTGACGCGCCGCCTCGATGAGCACGAGGACCTTGCCGAGGCTCGCGCACGGGAGTACCCGGTCTGCAGATTCCTCGACGAGGATGTCGCCCGTCCTCACATCGATCGCTGACACCGACCACTCGACCGGGGTGGTCAGCCAGGAGGGCTCCACTCGGGGGCCTTGCTCGTGCGATCTCGGTCGCGACATGCGGTGATGCTATGCCCAGCGAGGCGTCGACACGGCGCGCTCACCCTCGTTCGCCGGGCGTCCGCCACGGTGGTCCGCCACAGTGGTTCACCGGCTCACCGGTGGTTTGCCACGGTGGTTCGCTGTAGTGGTTTGCCGGTGGGGTCGCCGTGGTGGTTCGCTGTAGTGGTTTGCCGGTGGGGTCGCCGTGGTGGTTCGCTGTAGTGGTTTGCCGGTGGGGTCGCCGTGGTGGTTCGCTGTAGTGGTTTGCCG
>JAJUHG010000127.1 GCA_029267995.1 Micrococcales bacterium | reverse complement strand
GCGTGAGCATGAGGTAGAGCGACCAGCGCGTGAACGCCTCGAGGCGCTCGGGGTCGCTCTTGCGCGACCAACCGAGCACCTCGGGCGCTGACGTGCGGCTCATCGGCCTCACGGTAGCGGCAGAGCCATGACTCACCGGCGAGCGTCCCACCGCGTCGAACGGCGGGCAAGGTACGCGGCGAGCACGAGCCACGCGAAGAGGACGGCGAGCGGGCGACCCGTCGTCGCGAGCCCTGCGACGAGCTCGGTGCCGTCGGGGCCCGCTGCGCCAAGACCCACCCGCAGCAGCTCGACGACGGGCGCGAGCGGGGTGAGCTCGGCGACCGTGCGGACCGCGTCGGGCAGGACGTCGAGCGGGAAGAACAGCCCGCCGAAGGCCGGGGCGACCATGAGCAGGGGCATCGTCGTGAGCTGGGCGGACTCGACCGTGCGGGTCTTCCCCGAGGTCGCGAACGCGAGCAGCGAGAGCATGACCGCACCGCCGAGGAAGGCGAGGAACGCGAGGAACACGTAGGTCAGGTTCGGGGTGCCCACCGTGAGGCTCAGCCCGACGAACGCGAGCGCGGTCTGCACGAGGGCGAGCAGGAAGTGCGGGAGGGCGATCGCGACGAGCACCTCCGCGCGGCTCACCTCTCCCGCGGTGAGGCGCTTGAGCATGCCCTCCTCGCGCCGGGCGACCGTCGCGGTCGTGAGGTTGTAGTACGAGCCGAGCAGCAGCGTGAAGGTTGCGAGCAGGACCGTGAGGGAGGCCGTGAGGTGCCCGCCGGCGAGCCCGTCGAAGACGCGCACGCCGAGCACGACGAGCACGGGGGTGAAGCCGACGGCCGTGACGACGGCCGTCTTGTTGCGCCACAGCAAGGACATCTCGAGCTCGGCGAGGCTCCAGGCGCGCTCGAGGGACGACGGGGCGGTCGGGGGCGTGGCGAGGGTGCTCATGCGGGGATCTCCTGGGGGGTCACGGTGGCGTCGTCGGCGGAGCGCGCGACGTCGAGGAAGAGCTGCTCGAGGCTCGCCGAGCGCGCGTCGAGCGCACCGAGGCTCAGGCCGTTCCGAGCGCCCCACGCGAGCAGCGCACGCAGGTCGTCCTCGAGGGCGTGGGTCGTCACGACGTGGCGGACGGTCCCGTGGGAGCGCACCGCGACGTGCTCGCCGCGCAGCTCGGGAAGGCGCTCGTCGCTCGCGAGGGTGAACTCGATGCGCGCGGCCTGACCCGCGACAAGCTCGGCCGGGGTGCCTTCCCGGACGACGACGCCGGCGTGCATCACCGCGATGCGGTCCGCGAGCTGCTCGACCTCCTCGAGGTAGTGCGAGGTGAGCACGACCGTGGTCCCCTGCGCGACGAGCCCGCGCACGGTCTGCCACGTCGTGCTGCGCGACTCGGGGTCGAGGCCCGTCGTCGGCTCGTCGAGGAAGAGCAGCTCAGGGCGGCCCATGATCGCGAGCGCGAGGTCGAGGCGGCGCCGCTCGCCGCCCGAGAGGGCACCCGCTGCGACGTCTGCGCGGTGCGCGAGCCCGACGAGCTCGAGGACCTCCTCGACCGGCTGGGCCTCGCTCAGGGTGCGGCCCCATGTGCGGGCCATCTCGAGGACCTTGGCGTCCGGGGGGAAGGCCGAGTGCTGAAGCACGACGCCCGTGCGCGGACGGACGTGCCGGCGCTCGGCGACGGGGTCGTGGCCGAAGACTCGCACGCGCCCCGCGCTCGGGCTCGCGAGACCCTCGACGACCTCGAGGAGCGAGGTCTTGCCAGCGCCGTTCGTGCCCAGGAGGGCGAAGACCTCGCCCCGATGGACCTCGAGGTCGACGCCGCGCACGGCCTCGAACGACTCCTTGGCGCTGCTTCCGCGGTACGTGCGGCGCAGGCCCGAAACCTCGATGACGGGTGCTGTGGTGTTCATGGCTCCAGCCTCCGGCCGGATCCGCGCGCGCGGCAGTGCGCCGCGTCACGAGCTCTCGGGCACCTGCCACGGGTGGGGCATGACAGATGTCATGGCCCGGGAATCACGCCCGCTCGAAGCGCGCGCCGAGCGCTGAGAGCTTGTCGGTGAAGTGCTCGTAGCCACGGTCGATGATCCCGATGCCGCGCACCGCCGAGCGGCCCTGCGCAGCGAGCGCCGCGATGAGGTAGCTGAAGCCACCGCGCAGGTCGGGGACCTCGACCTCGGCCGCGTGCAGCGGCGTGGGCCCGGAGATGACGGCCGAGTGGTAGAAGTTGCGCTGCCCGAAGCGGCACGGGCGCCCGCCGAGACACTCCTTGTGCACCTGGATCGTCGCGCCCATCCCGCGCAGCGCCTTCGTGAACCCGAAGCGGTTCTCGTACACGGTCTCGTGCACGATCGACAGGCCCTTGGCCTGCGTGAGCGCGACGACGAGCGGTTGCTGCCAGTCCGTCATGAAGCCCGGGTGCACGTCGGTCTCGAGCACGATCGGCTTGAGGTCGCCCCCGGGGTGGAAGAAGCGGATGCCGTCGTCGGTGATGTCGAAGCCGCCACCGACCTTGCGGAAGGTGTTGAGGAAGGCGATCATCTCGGGCTGCGTGGCCCCGCGCACGAAGACGTCGCCGCACGTCGCGAGGGCGGCCGAGGCCCACGAGGCCGCCTCGATACGGTCCGAGAGCGCGGTGTGCGTGAATCCCGTGAGCCGCTCGACGCCCTCGATGCGGATGACCCGGTCGGTGTCGACCGAGATGATCGCGCCCATCTTCTGCAGGACGTTGATGAGGTCCATGATCTCGGGCTCGATCGCCGCACCGGACAGCTCGGTGATGCCCTCGGCGCGCACCGCGGTCAGGAGCAGCTGCTCGGTCGCGCCGACGCTCGGGTACGGCAGGGAGATCTTCGCGCCCTGGAGGCGGCGCGGTGCGCGCAGCGCGAGCCCGTCGGCGCGCTTCTCCACGACCGCACCGAACTGGCGCAGGATGTCGAGGTGGTAGTTGATCGGCCGGTCGCCGATCCGGCACCCCCCGAGGTCGGGGATGAATGCCTCGCCGAGGCGGTGCAGGAGGGGCCCGCAGAAGAGGATCGGGATGCGGCTCGAGCCCGCGTGGGCGTCGATGTCGGCGACGTGCGCCTGCTCGACCGCCGAGGGGTCGAGCTCGAGCGTCCCCCCCGCGGCGTCGGCCGTGACCCGCACCCCGTGCAGCTCGAGAAGGCCCGTGACGACCGCGACGTCGCGGATCTGCGGGACGTTGCGCAGGACGCTCGTGGTCTCACCCAGGAGCGAGGCCACCATGGCCTTGGACACGAAGTTCTTGGCGCCGCGCACCGTGATCTCCCCGTGCAGGGGGGTTCCGCCGTCGACGTGAAGCAGGTCGCTCATGCGCCTATCGTCCCGCACACCCCGCGATGCGCGTGACGAGCGCCCGCGTGTCGGAGCCCAGGCGTAGGTTCGCCTCATGAGGTTCGGCTTCGTGGGCAGCTTCGGCACCGTGCACCAGATCGTCGAGATCGCGGTCGCGGCCGAGGAGCACGGCTGGGACGGCTTCTTCACGTGGGACGCGATCTCACTGACGGCCGCGGGAACGAGCGAGGGTGCGCTCGCGCCGGTCGACGTGTGGGACCCCTTCGCGCTTCTCGGGGCGGTCGCGACGCGCACCTCGCGCGTACGGCTCGGGGCGCTCGTCTTCGCCGTCCCGCGCCGCGAGCCGTGGAAGCTCGCGCGCGAGGCGCTCACCGTCGACCACCTCTCGGGCGGTCGTCTCGTGCTCCCGGTCGGGATCGGGGTGCCCGACGACGCCGCCGTGTCGACCGTGCGGGGTGGCCTCACGACGGTGCGCGAGCGGGCGCGGGCGCTCGACGAGAGTCTCGAGTTCCTCGAGCGCGCGTGGACGGGCGAGCGGTTCTCCTTCGACGGCGAGCACTACGGGATCGACGAGGTGCAGCTCGTCCCGCGGCCCGTCCAGCTGCCCCGCATCCCCGTGTGGCCCGTCGCGGTATGGCCCGCACCGCGCTCGATGCGCCGTGGCGCACGGTGGGACGGGGCGCTCCTGCAGCGGGGTGCGGGGAGCACGGGCGAGGGTCCGCTTCGACCCGAGGAGGTCGCCGAGGCCGTCGCCTGGCTGCGCGCCGAGCGCGAGCGGTTGCGCGGCGAGGGGGCCGTGCTCTCCGAGCAGTTCGACGTCGCGGTCGAGGGCGAGCTCCCGGCCGACCGCGACGAGGCCGGGGCGCTCGCCCGCGCGTACGCCAACGCGGGCGCGACCTGGTTCGTCGAGGCCTACTGGCAGCCCACGAGCGCGACGCCCGAGGCCCAGCTCGAGCGAGTGCGCTCGGGGCCGCCTCGGCTCACCTGATCCGCGCGCGGCCGGTTCAGCCCGGGCCCGTCACGAGGTTCACGAGCCGCGGCGCTCGCGAAGGCCTCGACGTGACCCATGGGCCTCGACGTGACCCATGTGCAGCCCCGCCGTCGCCCCGGTGCGGGGCGAGGGCGGGGCGACGGGGTGCGTCAGCCCGTGACGGGCACCTCGGGCGAGCCGAGCGGCGTGACGGGGCGCGCGGCCTTGATCTCGACCGGGGGAAGGTGCTTCGCGGGCAGCGTCGTGGGGCGCCACGCCTCGCGGCGGGACTCGAACTCGGCGATGTCCCCCTCGTGCTGGAGGGTCAGGCCGATGTCGTCGAGGCCCTCCATGAGCCGCCAGCGCGTGTAGTCGTCGACCTGGAACGGCGCGACGACGTCGCCGCACGTCACGGTGCGCGAGACGAGGTCGACGGTCACCTCGGTGCCGGGCTGGGTCTCGAGGACCTTCCAGATGAGCTCGATGTCCTCGGGGCTCACGACCGCGGCGAGCAGGCCCTGCTTGCCCGCGTTGCCGCGGAAGATGTCCGCGAAGCGCGTCGAGAGCACGGCCCGGAAGCCGTAGTCCTTGAGCGCCCACACGGCGTGCTCGCGCGAGGAGCCCGTCCCGAAGTCGGGGCCCGCGACGAGCACGGAGCCGGCCTTGTAGGCGTCCTTGTTGAGCACGAAGTCGGGGTCGCCGCGCCACGCGGCGAACAGCGCGTCCTCGAAGCCCGTGCGCGTGACCCGCTTGAGGTAGACGGCCGGGATGATCTGGTCGGTGTCGACGTTGCTGCGGCGCAGCGGGACCCCGATGCCGGTGTGGGTCGTGAACTTCTCCATGTCGAATGCTCCTTGGCGGGGTCTCAGGCGGGCTGCAGCGTGTCGACGGGCTCGTCGGCGAGGTCCGCGACGGACGAGAGCGTCCCGCGGATCGCCGTCGCGGCCGCGACGAGCGGCGAGACGAGGTGCGTGCGACCGCCCTTGCCCTGGCGGCCCTCGAAGTTGCGGTTCGAGGTCGACGCGCTGCGCTCGCCCGGGGCGAGCTGGTCGGGGTTCATGCCCAGGCACATCGAGCAGCCCGCGTTGCGCCACTCGGCACCGAAGTCGAGGAACACCTTGTCGAGGCCCTCGGCCTCGGCCTGCAGACGCACGCGTGCCGAGCCGGGGACGACGAGCACGCGGACGTCGTCGGCCTTCTTGCGGCCCTTGATGACGTTCGCGACGGCCCGCAGGTCCTCGATGCGCCCGTTCGTGCACGAGCCGATGAACACGGTGTCGACCGCGATCTCGCGCAGCGGGGTGCCCGGCTCGAGGGCCATGTACTCAAGGGCCCGCTCGGCCGCGAGCCGCTCGTTCTCGTCGGCGATCTCGGCCGGGTTCGGCACCGCGCTGGACAGCGGGAGCCCTTGGCCGGGGTTCGTGCCCCACGTGACGAACGGCTCGAGGTCGCTCGCGTCGAGCACGACCTCGGCGTCGAAGACGGCGTCCTCGTCCGAGCGCAACGTCTACCAGTACTCGACCGCGGCGTCCCAGTCGGCGCCCTCGGGCGCGTGCGGGCGACCCTTGAGGTACTCGAAGGTCGTCTCGTCGGGCGCGATCATGCCTGCGCGGGCACCCGCCTCGATCGACATGTTGCAGATCGTCATGCGGGCTTCCATCGACAGCGAGCGGATCGCCTCGCCGCGGTACTCCAGGACGTAGCCCTGGCCGCCGCCCGTGCCGATCTTGGCGATGATCGCGAGGCTGATGTCCTTCGCGGTCGTGCCGGGCTTGAGCTGACCGTTCACCGTGATCGCCATGGTCTTGAACGGCTGGAGCGGGAGCGTCTGGGTCGCGAGCACGTGCGCGACCTCGCTCGTGCCGATGCCGAAGGCGAGCGCGCCGAAGGCCCCGTGGGTCGAGGTGTGCGAGTCGCCGCACACGACCGTCATACCGGGCTGCGTGAGCCCGAGCTGGGGGCCGACGACGTGCACGATGCCCTGGTCGGCGTCGCCGAGGGAGTGCAGGCGGATGCCGAACTCCTTGGCGTTGTTGCGCAAGGTCTCGATCTGCGTGCGGCTCGTGCGGTCCGCGATCGGCAGGTCGATGTCGAGCGTCGGGGTGTTGTGGTCCTCCGTCGCGATCGTCAGGTCGGGCCGGCGCACGCGCCGTCCCGCGAGCCGCAGGCCCTCGAAGGCCTGCGGGCTCGTGACCTCGTGGACGAGGTGGAGGTCGATGTAGAGCAGGTCGGGTGCGCCGTCCTCGCCGCGGCGCACGAGGTGCGCCTCCCAGACCTTCTCTGCCAACGTGCCAGCCATATCCGGCCCTGTTCCCTTCGTACCGATCGCCCGAAAGAGCGAACTTCGTGCCTGTCTGCGGGTGTCGGACTTGCGTCTCATGGAGCGAGACGACAATATCGACCTATGGACAACTCTAGCGGAGTCGGAGTGCTCGACAAGGCCACTTCGGTCCTGAGCGCCCTCGAAGCCGGCCCGGCGACGCTCGCACAGCTCGTCGCGGCCACCCATCTTGCCCGTCCCACGGCGCACCGACTCGCGGTCGCTCTCGAGCACCACCGCTTCGTCGCGCGGGACATGCAGGGCCGTTTCGTCCTCGG
>JAJUHG010000126.1 GCA_029267995.1 Micrococcales bacterium | reverse complement strand
GTGACCCACAGCGCGGGCAGCAGGATCGCCGCCGCGACGGGGTAGGCGAAGTCCTCGACGGGTGCGAGCCCGACGTGCAGGCCCGCGAGCGCGTCCGGGTCGTAGTGGAACAGCCCGGCGGCGATCAGGATCGTGTCGAAGATGGCCGTGAGGATGACGAGCACGACCACGGTAATCACCATGGCGCCCCACCGCGGCCACGTGCGCGGCCGGTGCCGCTGCACGAGGGGGAGCGCGAGCCCGACGACGACGGCTGCGGCGAGGAACGCGAGCGCGAGCTGGGGATAGGTCATGCGGGCCCCTGCGTCTCGCGGGGCGCGTGCGCGCGAGGCCGCCACCGCGACAGGATCCGCGCGGCGCCCGTGTAGGCGACCATCGTGACGAGCACGAGGAACACGAGGAAGAACGGCTCCTCGAGCGGCATCTCGGGGGCGAGCTGGATCCCCGTCGCGATCTCGCCCGCACCGCGCAGGAAGATCCCGAGCGCGATGCCCGCGAAGTCCCACGCGAGCAGGAACGCGACCCCCACGACGGTCACGATCGCCGCGGCGCGCGCGTCGCGCCAGAAGAACAGGGTGAAGCGCCGGTCGAGCAGGAGCATGCAGCCGATCAGGGCGAGGAGCACCGTGAGGTAGACCAGGCCCGTCACGAGGCCGCCCGCGCGGTCGAGGGCACGGCAGGCGTGGCAGGCCCGGCGAGGGCGCCGGCCGGGAGCGGGCCCGCCGAGCGGTCCCCGCGCACGCGCTTGAGGACGATCTCGGCGCTGATGAGGCACATCGGCACGCCGACGCCCGGCGACGTCGTCGCGCCCGCGTAGAACAGTCCCGCGACCTTCTTCGACTCGTTGCCCGCGCGGAACATCGCGCTCTGCGTCAGCACGTGTGCGGGCCCCAGCACGCCGCCGCGCCACGAGTGGAAGTCGCGCGCGAAGTCTGCGGGGCCCAGGGTGCGGCGCACGACGACGCGCCGGGCAAGGTCGGGGACCTGGGCCCACGTCGCGACCTGCTCGATCGCGCGGTCCGCGACGAGCTCGACGTCGGGCGAACCCCCACCGTCCGCGCCGCCCGCCCCGAGGCCGACGTCGGCGGGGACGGGGACCAGGACGAAGAGGTTCTCGTGCCCGGGCGGGGCGAGACCCGGCTCGGTCGCGCTCGGTTTGCACACGTACGCCGAGGCGGGGTGAGGCACGTGCGGGTTGCGGGAGAAGATCGCGTCGAAGTTGCGCTCCCAGTCGCGCGTGAAGAACAGCGAGTGGTGCCCGAGCTCGGGGATCTCGCCCTCGATGCCGAGCATCGCGAGCACGGCGCCCGGCCCGCTCGTGCGGCGTCGCCACCACGCCTCGGGGTAGGTGCGGTCCCGGGGGGCGAGCAGACGGGTCTCGGTGTGGTGCAGGTCCGCGGCCGAGACGACGACGTCGGCCGGGGTCTGCCGTGCCGTCCCCGTCGCGTCGGTCCAGCGCACCGCGCGCACGCGCGAGCGACCGTCCGGCGCGGTCCCGCCCGTGTCGATCCCGATGACCTTCGCGCCGGTCACGACGCGCGCACCGGCGTCCTCGGCGAGCGCCGCGATGCGGCCCACGAGACCCCAGAACCCCCCGACCGGGTACTGCACGCCCTGGTCGAGGTCGAGGCTCGACATGAGGTGGTAGATCGCGGGGGCGTCTGCGGGTCGGGTCGCGAGGAACACCGCGGGGTAGCCGAGGACCTGCCGCAGCACGGGGTGCGTGAAGCGGCGCTCGACGTGTCGCTCGAGGCTCGTGCCGAGCAGGCGGGCCAGGCTCGGCGCCGCCCGGACCACGTCGCGCGTTGCGAGGGAGCCCAGGTTGGAGAAGGGGTTGTAGAGGAAGAAGCGGTTCGCGAGCTGCGAGGCGCGCCCGGCCTCGTCGAGGTACCGGTCGAGCGCCCGCCCTGCCCCCGGTTCGAGGGACTCGAAGAGCGCGCACGCAGCCTGGCGCCCGTGCGGGACGACGACGCGCTCGGCGGGGCCCTTCCCGCGCGGCTCGGAGAACACGGTGTAGCCCGGGTCGAGGGTGCGCAGCTCGAGCTGGGCGGCGGTGCTCGTGCCCATGAGCTCGAAGAAGTGGTCGAACACCTCGGGCATGAGGTACCACGAGGGGCCCGTGTCGAAGCGGAAACCCTCGGTCTCGAGCACCCCCGCACGCCCGCCGACCTGCTCGTTCTTCTCGAGCACCGTGACCTCGTGGCCCTCGCGTGCGAGCAGCCCTGCGGTCGCGAGCCCTGCGACCCCGGCTCCGACGACGACGACGCGGCTCATCGCCCGAGCTCCGTCGCGGTGCGCAGCGCGGCACCCGCGGTGAGCGCGAGCTTGCGGGGGTTGGGCACCCGCACGCGCCTGCGGTAGAGCTCCTCGACACCGACGTGCTCGAGCCGGTCGGCGAGAGCGGTGAACAGTGCGTGCGCCGAGCGGACCGCGGTGCGCGCGTCCGCGGGGAGCAGAGGGACGGCCGCCGCGGCGAGGTCGAGGTCGGCCCGGATCCGGGCCATCCACCGGGCGTGTTCGCGCGCCGTGAGGCGACCGCTCGCCGCGAGGTAGCTGCGGCCCAGGCGTGTCGTGTCGTCGGCGAGGTCGCGCAGGAAGTTGATGTTCTGGAACGCGGCGCCCAGGGCGCGCGCCCCGCGCTCGAGCCGACCGCGACGCTCCTCGTCGAGCGCCTGGCCGCGCACGAAGATGCGCAGGCACATGAGGCCCACGACCTCGGCGGAACCGTAGACGTACGCCGCGTGCGCCGCCTCGTCGAAGCACGCGGCGCCGTCGTCGGCGAGGTCGGTGCGCATCGAGGCGAAGAACGGCGTGGTGAGCTCGGGGGTGATGCCCGCGGTCTGTGCGGTGCGCGCGAAGGCGTGCAGCACGAGGTCGCTCGAGTAGCCCGCCCGCATCGCGGCATGCGTGGCCTGCTCGTACGCGTCGAGCGCGCGACGCTGCGCGGCGGGGTCGAGCCCGGCCTGCTGGGTGACGCCGTCGGCGATCTCGTCCGCGACGCGCACCATCGCGTAGACGTTGCGCACGTGCTGGCGGTGGCGCCGCCCGAGCAGCCGGCACGCGAGCCCGAACGACGTCGAGTAGGCCGCGATCACCTGGTTCGCGGCCGCGTGCGCCGCCGCGTCGTACCGGGCGAGCGGCGAGCTCACGACGCGCGCCCCACGAGCTCGGCGTCGAGCGCACCGAGCAGCTCGCGCACGGCCGCGGGCAGGGGCGCCTGGCTGCGTGCGGACTCCTCGAGCAGGGCCGCAAGAGCCTCCCGGTGCTCGGCGACGAGCCCGAGCACGAAGCGGTCGGCGCCGCACGAGCGCAGTGCGCCGACGACGTCCTGCGCGGCCTCGGGCGTCAGGCCCCGGTTCCCCACGTGCTCGTGCACCTGCGGCCAGGCGCTCGTGAGGCGTGCGTAGGCGATGATCGCCGTCTGCTTGCCCTCGCGCAGGTCCGAGCATGCGTCCTTGCCGTGCCGGGCGGGGTCGCCGAACACCGAGAGGTAGTCGTCCTGGAGCTGGAAGGCCAGGCCCAGGTGGGTCGCGGCCCGGTCGAGCACGGGGTGCCACGCGGCGGGGCCGTCGGTGAGCGCCGCTGCCATGCGCAGGGGGAGTGCGAAGGAGTAGGCGGCGGTCTTGCGCGCCGCCGTGGTGAGGATCGTGTCGAGGTCCGCGACCTCGGTCCCGTCGCTCAGCGCGACGTCGGCGTGCTCGCCCGCGACCGTGACGAGGATCGCCTCGTCGAGCAGGTCGAGCAGCGCGGTGCGCACGGGCGGGTCGACCTCGGCGCGCGCGACCATCTGGTGCACCTGGGACAGCAGCAGGTCGCCCGCGAGGATCGCGCCGGTCTGTCCTCGGTGCAGGCCCTCGGGGGTGGGCCGGGAGGAGTCCTCGCGCGTGCGGCCCGTCTCACGCTCGGCGCTGAGCGTCCCCACGAGGTTGAGGTGGCCGCGGCGGAACAGGTCGCCGTCGATCACGTCGTCGTGCAGCAGGAAGGCGAAGTGCAGCAGCTCGAGGGCCGAGGCGAGGCGCAGGACCTCGGCCTGCGAGGCCGCCGTCGTCCCGGTCGCCTCGCTCATCGCGTCGTGCGCGGCCAGGAGCAGGCGCGGGCGGAGCAGCTTGCCGCCCTGGGCGTGCTCGGCGGCGAGCTCCCACAGGTGCGCCATTCCGGGTCCGAGCCGGGCCATCGCGGCCGAGCGCTCGGCGAAGCGGCGGGCGAGCTCGGCGCGAAGTGACTCGGTGCTGAGTGCCTCGGTGGTCGACGCCGCGGTGCTCGTGGCAGGGGAGGTCCGTGGCGTGCGGGCCGTCGTCGTCGCGGTCATGCCGGGCTGCCTCCCACGTCGAAGGTCTCGGGGCTCAGCGCTTCGAGACTAGGGGCGGCCCGGCCGGTCAGCACGTCGAGCACCTCGGGGAGCTGGAGGCGCATCCACGGCGAGAAGGCGAACGGGGCCGCGGCCACGGCGGTCGCGAGCGCCGCTGGGTCGACCCACGCGGTCGCGGCGACCTCGCGCGGGTGGGGGGCGAGCCCGGACTCGTCGTCGAGGCGCGCGACGAACACGGGGCACAGCTCGTTCTCGACGATGCCCGAGTCGTCTGTCGCGCGGTAGCGGAAGTCGGGGAGCACGCAGCGCACGCCGCGGATCTGTGCGCCCAGCTCGTCCATCGCGCGGCGGTGCACGGCCTCCTCGGGCCACTCACCGGGCAGGGGGTGCCCGCAGAAGCTGTTGGTCCAGACCCCGGGCCACGTGAGCTTGCTCATCGCGCGGCGGGTCACCAGGAGGCGCCCCCTCGCGTCGAGGAGGTAGCACGAGAACGCGAGGTGGAGAGGGGTGTCCCCATGGTGGATCTCGGACTTCGCGGCGCTGCCGATCGCGGTGCCTTCGGGGTCGAGCAGGACGACGTGCTCCATGAGCGTTCTTCTCTCTGGCGATCTATCATCTAACTCGGTAAGTAATTCACTAGGTGTGAAGGTAACACAGGGATAGGATGCACACCATGTCGCCCCCGCCCCGAGGCATGTTCGATCTCGACTCGGGCGACCCCCGCGGCGAGATGATCGACCGAGGGTCGCTCACGCCCGCAGAGATCGCCGAGATCGGCGATCTCATGAACGCCTTCGGCGAGCTGCGCGAGGCCGAGCAGCGCCTCGCGGAGGCCTCCCGCACGTACATGAAGCTCAACGACACCGACATGCGCGCCCTGCACTTCCTCATCGTGAGCGGCAACCGCGGGGAGATCGCGACCCCCGGGGCGATCGCCGCGCACCTGCGCATCACGAGCGCGGCGACCACCAAGCTCCTCGACCGGCTCGAGCGCGACGGGCACGTCGTCCGCGAGCAGCACCCGAGCGACCGGCGCGCGATCACCGTCTCGATCACCCCCGAGACGCGCGCCTCCGCGATCGAGACCGTGGGCCGCCAGCAGGCCCGCCGGTTCTACGCCGCTGCGCGCCTCACGAGCGAGGAGCGGGCCGTGGTCACGCGCTTCGTGCGGGACATGGCCGCCGAGATCTCCCACCAGGGCGACCCCTGGCCCGAGCAGGGCTGAGCCCGTTCTCACGAGCGCCTGGGAGGATGGGCGCATGAGTGATCTCGCCCGCCACGTCGAGGACTTCCGCCAGCTCGTCCACGCCTCCCCGTCCGCCTTCCACGCGGTCGCCGAGGTTGCCCGCCGCCTCGAGGCTGAGGGCTTCGCACGGGTCACGGAAGGTGCCGTGCGCGGCGAGGCCGGTCAGGACGCCGTCGTCGGCCGCGGGTTCTGCGTGCGGGACGGCGCGATCATCGCGTGGTCCCGACCCGAGGGGGCAGGGCCGGACGCGCCGCTGCGGATCGTCGGCGCGCACACCGACTCGCCCGGCTTCAAGCTCAAGCCGCGACCCGCCTTCACGAACCAGGGCTGGCTCCAGGCCGCGGTCGAGGTGTACGGCGGGCCGATCCTGCCCTCGTGGCTCGACCGTGAGCTCGAGCTCGCCGGCCGGCTCGTGCTGCGCGACGGCACCGAGCACCTCGTGCGTACGGGCCCGTGGCTGCGCATCCCCCACCTCGCGATCCACCTCGACCGGGGCGTCAACGAGGGCCTCACGCTCGACAAGCAGCGCCACACCCAGCCCGTGCTCGCGACCACCGCGGGCGTGATCGGCTCCCCGAGCGGGCCCGACCCCGTGCTGTCCCACCTCGCGGCGCTCGCGGGCGTCGACGTCGCGGACGTCGCGGGGCACGACGTCGTCACGGTCGACTCGGCAGCGCCTGCGACCTTCGGGCTCGACGGGGCGCTCCTCGCCTCGCCGCGGCTCGACAACCTCGTCTCGGTGCACTCCGGGCTCATGGCCCTCCTCGCCGACGACGGCGCCACGGGAGCCTCGGGGGAGCCCGCCGTGCGGGTGCTCGCGGCCTTCGACCACGAGGAGGTCGGCTCGGTGTCCCGATCGGGCGCGGACGGGTCGTTCCTCTCCGACGTCGTGGACATGCTCACGGGCTTCGACGCCGCGACCCGCCAGCGTGCGCTCGCGGGCTCGTGGCTCGTCTCGAGCGACGTCGGGCACGCGGTACACCCCAACCACGCCGAGCGGCACGACCCGACCCACCAGCCTGTCGCGGGCGGCGGGCCGATCCTCAAGGTCAACGCGAACCAGCGTTACACCTCTGACGCGCACGGGGCGGCGCTGTGGTCGCGCGCGTGCCGGGCAGCCGGGGTCGCCGAGCAGGTGTTCGTGTCGAACAACGCGCTGCCGTGCGGCTCGACGATCGGACCCATGGCCTCCGCGCGGCTCGGTGTGCGGACGGTCGACGTCGGCATCCCGATCCTGTCGATGCACTCCGCGCGCGAGATGTGCCACACCGCCGACCTGCTCGCCCTCGCCGCAGCCCTCACCGCCTTCTACACCGGCCCCTGACCCACCCCACCCCCC
>JAJUHG010000125.1 GCA_029267995.1 Micrococcales bacterium | reverse complement strand
GCCTGGTTCGCCTTCTCGATCCGGCACAGCACCGCGTACGAGGTCGCGACGATCTGGCTCGAGGACGTGAAGTCGCGCTTGCCGGCCGTGAACGAGTACGACACGACCGAGAAGAGCATGCCGAAGGCCGCACCGATCGCGATCGCCGCGAGCAACGGGAAGGACTGCCCGTCGATCGTGAAGAACAGCATGAGCACCCCCACGAACAGGCCGAACCACGCGCCCGAGGCGAGGCCCGCGAGCGCGACGCGCGGGTAGGTGAGCCGCCCCGTGACCCGCTCGACCATGCGCAGGTCCGTCCCGACGATCGTCACGAGCTCGACCGGGAAGTCCTTGTCGGCAAGGTGGTCGACGGCACGCTGCGCCTCGAGGTAGGTCCCGTAGGACGCGACCTGCTCGCCCTGCGGGAGGGTCGGGGTCCGCGGGACACGGTTCGCACGCATGCTCGACATGACCCCATGATGTCGGTCCCCCGTGCGGTGCGCCACCCTCCCGAGCCGGTCGCCGCGCACTAGGCTTGACGTCGTGACGAGTGCGGGCGAGCGGGTGTTCGTCGCGCGCCTGGCTGGCACGAACGTCGTCGACCCGATCGGTGACGTCGTCGGGCGGGTGCGCGACGTCGTCGTCGTCCTGCGCACGACGGTCGCGCCACGCGTCGTGGGTCTCGTCGTCGAGGTGCCGGGGCGCCGTCGGGTGTTCCTGCCGATCACGCGCGTCACAGGGGTCGTGCCCGGCCAGGTCATCACGACGGGCCTGCTCAACATCCGCCGCTTCGAGCAGCGTGCCGCCGAGACGCTCGTGATCGGTGACCTGTTCGAGCGCCGCGTCGAGCTGCGCGACGGCTCGGGCGAGGCGATCGTCGAGGACGTCGCGATCTCGCGCCAGCGCACGGGCGACTGGATCGTGACCCAGCTGTTCGTGCGGCGCACCGTCCCGAGCCGGTCGGGACTGCTGCGCCGGCGCGGCGAGACCTTGCTCGTCGACGTCGACGACGTCGTCTCGCTCGCCGCCTCGGCCGAGGTCCAGGGCGCCGCGATGCTGCTCGCGAACTACGACGACCTCAAGCCCGCCGACCTCGCCGACGTGCTCCACGAGCTCGCCGAGGCCCGTCGCACCGAGGTCGCCGCGGCGCTCGACAACGAACGCCTCGCGGACGTCCTCGAGGAGCTCCCCGAGGACGACCGGGTCGCGATCCTGTCCGAGCTCGACGTCGACCGTGCGGCCGACATCCTCGAGGCGATGCAGCCCGACGACGCGGCCGACCTGCTCGGCGAGCTGCCCGACGCGCAGGCGACCGAGCTGCTCGCCCGCATGGAGCCCGATGACGCGCGCGACGTGCGCCGCCTGCTGGCCTACGCGGAGGACACCGCGGGTGGTCTCATGACGACCGAGCCGGTGATCCTCGGGCCCGAGGCCCCGATCGCGCTCGGCCTCGCGCACGTGCGCCGCCAGGACCTCGCGCCCGCGCTCGCCTCGATGGTGTTCGTCGTGCGTCAGCCGCTCGAGACGCCCACCGGCCGCTTCCTCGGGGTCGTGCACACCCAACGCATGCTGCGCGAGCCGCCGCACCAGCCGCTCGGGTCGATCCTCGACGACGACATCGACGCGCTCCCGCCCGAGGCCCCCCTCCTGCAGGTCACGCGACTCATGGCGACGTACAACCTGCTCGCGCTGCCCGTGGTCGACGCCGAGCGACGCCTGATCGGCGCGATCAGCGTCGACGACGTGCTCGACCACATGCTGCCCACGGACTGGCGCGAGTCCGACGAGGTCGAGGCGGGGGTGGACCGTGCCTGACTCGCTCGACGTCCCCAAGGCCAAGCGACGCCGGATCCTCGGCGAGCGCCGCGCCCGGCCCGACGCGTTCGGCCAGGTCTCCGAGGCGATCGCGCGCTTCATGGGCACGCCGCGCTTCCTCATCTGGCTCACGATCTTCTGCGCCGCGTGGCTCGTGTGGAACTCCTACGGCCCGCAGGGGCTGCGCTTCGACTCCTCCGAGTACGGGTTCACGGCCCTCACGCTCATGCTCTCCCTCCAGGCGTCCTACGCCGCGCCGCTCATCCTGCTCGCGCAGAACCGGCAGACCGACCGCGACCGGGTCCAGGCCGAGCAGGACCGCCAGCGCGCCGAGCGCAACCTCGCGGACACCGAGTACCTCGCCCGCGAGATGGCGGCGCTGCGCATCGCGCTCTCGGAGGTCGCGACGCGTGACTTCGTGCGCTCGGAGCTGCGCAGCCTGCTCGAGGAGATCGAGGCCTCCCGGCCCGCGCCCGACGACGACGGCGAGCCCTCCTCGGCGGAACGTCGCGGGGCGCCCTCGGCGTGACGCACGCCACGCGGGGCTGACCGGGCGCGAGCCTACGATGGAGGCATGACCTCCTCGTCCGGCTCCGAGCCCCTCGTCCTGGCCGTCCGCCAGGCCCTGCGCGCGGTGCAGGACCCCGAGATCCACCGCCCGATCACCGACCTGGGCATGGTGCGCTCGGTCGAGCTCGAGACGGACCACCAGGGCAAGGTCACTGCCGTCGTCGGCGTGGACCTGACGACCCAGGGCTGCCCCCTGCAGGACACGATCACGAAGGACGTCACGGACGCGGTCGAGCGGCTCGAGGGGATCGACCGGGTGCGCGTCGACCTCGGGGTCATGTCGGCCGAGCAGCGCGCCGAGCTGCGCACGATGCTGCGCGGCACGGACGCCGAGCCCCAGATCCCCTTCGCCCAGCCCGGCTCGCTCACGAAGGTGTTCGCGATCGCCTCGGGCAAGGGCGGGGTCGGCAAGTCGACCGTCACGGCGAACCTCGCCGCGGCGATGGCCGCGGACGGCCTGCGGGTCGGTGTCGTGGACGCCGACGTCTACGGCTTCTCGATCCCCCGCATGCTCGGGGTCGAGCGCGGGCCCACGCGCGTCGAGGACATGCTCATGCCGCCCGTCGCGCACGGGGTCAAGGTCATCTCGATCGGGATGTTCGTCCCGCCCGGCCAGGCGGTCGTGTGGCGCGGGCCCATGCTGCACCGGGCGCTCCAGCAGTTCCTCGCCGACGTGTTCTGGGGCGACCTCGACGTCCTCCTGCTCGACCTGCCCCCCGGCACGGGTGACATCGCGATCTCGCTCGCCCAGCTCGTGCCGACCTCGCAGCTCGTCGTCGTCACGACCCCGCAGGCCGCCGCGGCCGAGGTCGCCGAGCGGTCCGGGGCCGTCGCCCTGCAGACTCGCCAGCACCTCGTGGGCGTCGTGGAGAACATGTCGTGGCTCGTCCAGCCCGACGGCTCGCGCCTCGAGCTGTTCGGCGCGGGCGGCGGCGAGAAGGTCGCCGCGGGGTTGTCGAAGGCGTCCGGCACGGACGTGCCCGTGCTCGGCCAGGTGCCGCTCGACGTCGCGCTGCGTGAGGGTGGCGACGTCGGCACCCCCGTGGTCCTCTCCGCCCCCGACTCCCCCGCCGCGAGCGCCCTGCGGCACATCGCCCGCGGACTCGCGCGCCGCGAGCGCGGGCTCGCGGGGATGTCGCTCGACATCTCTCCCGTCACCCGCTGAACTCGCCCCTCGCGGCACGGCTCGCGGGCCGCTCGCCGAGGGCCGGACGTCACTCTCGACGCCCGCGCCCCGGCGGTAGGTTAGCGCTCACCGACCATCCCCCTGTTTCGAGGAAGTGCACCGCGCATGCTCATCGAAGGATCCGGGGTGCGCCGCACCTCGACCCGGCTCGCGGACGGCCGTGAGCTCATCTACTTCGACGACTCCGAGCCGTTCGTCTCGGGCGGTGCGACCCGTCGCCTCGACGACCCGCGCCCCCTGGCCGACCGCTTCGCCCCCGTTGCGGGCGAGGACGGCGTCGAGCGCCCCTTCGTGGGCCCCGAGCTGCGCCTCGACGTCCTCACGGGCGACTGGGTCCCGATGGCCTCGCACCGCATGAACCGCACGTTCCTGCCTCCCGCGGACGCGAACCCGCTCGCCCCCGCCAAGCCTGGCTCGGCGTACTCCGACGGCGAGATCCCTGCCGAGGACTACGACGTCGTCGTCTTCGAGAACCGCTTCCCGTCGCTCATGACGGTCCCCGGGGCGAGCGCCGAGCCGTGGCACGCCGACGGCGAGGAGCTGTTCACCGCACGCCCTGCGACGGGCCGTTGCGAGGTCATCTGCTTCTCCCCCGACCCCGACGCGTCCCTCAAGGACGTCAGCCCCCGGCGCATGCGCACGATCGTCGAGGCGTGGACGGACCGCACGCGCGAGCTCGGGGCACTTCCCGAGGTCGAGCAGGTCTACGTGTTCGAGAACCGCGGCAAGGAGATCGGGGTCACGCTGCACCACCCGCACGGGCAGATCTACGCCTTCTCCTACGTGACCCCGCGCACCCGGTCGATGATCGACCAGGCGCGCGCGCACCGCGAGCGCACGGGGCGTCTGCTGGGCCGTGACGCGCTCGAGGCCGAGCTGCGCGCGGGCACGCGCGTGGTCCTCGAGTCCGAGCACTGGGTCGCCTATGTGCCCTTCGCGGCTCGTTGGCCCGTCGAGGTCCACCTCGCCCCGCGTCGCGACGTGCCAGACCTGCCCGCGCTGACGCCCGGGGAGAAGGACGACCTCGCGCCGTTCTACCTCGAGATCCTGCGCCGCCTCGACCTGTTCTTCGCCGACGACGACGTCCCGGGCGACGAGGTCACCCTCCCCTACATCGCCGCATGGCACCAGGCCCCCGTGCGCGAGGGTCGCGAGGACCTGCGGCTGCACCTGCAGGTGTTCTCGGTGCTGCGCGCACGCGGGCGTCTGAAGTACCTCGCGGGGGTCGAGTCGGGGATGGCCTCGTGGGTCTCGGACACGACGCCCGAGCGGATCGCAAAGCGCCTGCAGGAGCTTGCGCGATGAACGGGCCCGAGTGGCTCTTCCCCCTGCCCCTCGAGGAGGGTCGGGCGCGCGCCACGGCCCTGTTCGCCGAGACCTTCGCGACCGAGCCGCGCGGGGTGTGGTCCGCGCAGGGCCGGGTCAACCTCATCGGCGAGCACACCGACTACAACGGCGGCACCTGCCTGCCGCTCGCCCTGCCGCACCGCACCTTCGTCGCGCTGCGCCCACGCCCCGACGCGCTCGTGCGTGCGGTCTCCGCGCAGCGCCCGGGCGAGGTGTGGCGTACGAGCCTCGGCGAGGTCACTCCGGGGCGGGTCGACGGCTGGGGCGCGTACGTCGCGGGTGTCGCGTGGGCGCTCGCCCGCAAGGGCCTGCGCATGACGGGCTTCGACGTCGCTGTCGTCTCGGCGGTCCCGACGGGTGCGGGGCTGGCGTCCTCCGCGGCGCTCGAGTGCGCGGTCGCGCTCGGTCTGGACGAGTCGCTCGACCTCGGGCTCGCGTCCGACGACGCGGGCCGCGCCCGGCTTGCGGCGGCGTGCGTGCGTGCCGAGAACGAGATCGTCGGTGCGCCCACGGGCGGGATGGACCAGGCCGTCTCGCTGCGCTCGCGCCCGGGGCACGCCCTGCTGCTCGACACGCGCGACGGCTCGGTGCGCCACGTGCCGCTCGAGCTCGCGGACCGCGATGCCGCGCTGCTCGTGATCGACACCCGCGCGACGCACGCGCTCGTCGACGGCCAGTACGGTCTGCGCCGCGCGACGTGCGAGGCGGCGGCGCGCGTGCTCGGCGTCGGGACCCTGCGCGAGGCTGAGCTCGAGACCGCGCTCGCGACGCTCGCGGCGCACGGCGACCTCGAGATCGACCTCGGCGCGGACGGCACGACGACGGTCTCGGCGGACGTCGCGCGCCGTCGGGTGCGGCACGTCGTGACCGAGGTCGCGCGCGTGGACGCCGTCGTCGGCGCGCTCGCCGAGGGTGACCTCGCGCGGGTCGGTGCGCTCCTCGACGAAGGGCACCGCTCGCTGCGCGACGACTACGAGGTCTCGTGCCGCGAGCTCGACCTCGCGTGCGAGACGGCGACGGGTGCGGGCGCGCTCGGTGCCCGCATGACGGGGGGCGGCTTCGGCGGCTCGGCCGTCGCGCTCGTGCCCGCGGACCGGGTCGAGGACGTCGCGCGCGCGGTCACCGAGGCCTTCGCCGCGGCCGGGCTCACCGCCCCGGCCTTCCTGCGCGCGGGGTGAACTCGTCCAGACCGCGCCTGTTCTCAGCACGTTCGCAGGATGAGGCACCATACTGGCGCCTGGTCGTCCACCGTCTGTCCGAGGAGCCTCGTCCGTGAACCCGTCCCGTCGCCCTGCCCGTCTTGCGGGCGCCTTCGCGCTCGCGCTCGTGCTCGCCTCGTGCACCGGGAGCCCCGACCCTGCGCCGACGCCCAGCTCGAGCGCGACGAGCACCGACGTCGCGCCGGACTCGACGACCGGTCCGGTCGAGCAGCTCCAGCTCGAGGTCATCGGCGCGGTCGACGACGAGGCCTGGGCTCGGCTCGAGCACGAGCGCTTCGAGGCCGTCGTCGCCCGGTGCATGCAGGAGGCAGGCTTCGAGTACACCCCCGAGGAGTACCTCACCGAGGACGACGAGACCGACACCGAGACGCTCGCCTACGCGCGCGAGCACGGCTACGGCATCACGACCTCCGACGATCTCGAGGAGGACGAGGAGTTCCCCCCGATGCCCAACGACGAGTACGTCTCGGGGCTCAGCGACGAGGAGATGGAGGCCTACTGGCTCGCGCTCGAGGGTGAGCTCGACGACGACCTCGGCGACGAGGGCATCGACCTCGAGGACTTCGTGGACGAGGACGGCGAGATCGACCTCGGCGACCTCGAGATGGGCGAGGACGGCGAGCTCGACCTCGGCGACCTCGAGGGCGACCTCGAGGACGACTTCGGGGACGGCTTCGACGAGCTCGACGACCTCGGCTACGGCGGGTGCCAGGGCGAGGCCTACGAGGCCCTGCTCGCCGACCCGCTGCCCTACGACCGTCCCGAGCACCAGGACGTCCTCGCCGCGCTCGACGAGATGTATGCCGAGCTCGCCGAGGACGAGGGCTTCCTCGCGGCCGAAGAGGCGTGGGCGAGCTGCATG
>JAJUHG010000124.1 GCA_029267995.1 Micrococcales bacterium | reverse complement strand
TCGCGCTCGCGACGTCGCCCCAGCGGGACACCCCCTCGGCGATGAACGCGCTGTCGCGGTACCACGAGTAGCCGCGGTAGGCGGAGAACGTCGGGGAGGCGGGGTAGGCGCCGGTGCTCGCCTGGTGCTCGCGGATCACCGGGTGGGAGCGGCGGGCGAGCTCGGCGATGCGGGTGCGCTCGGTGGGGGACACGTCGACCGTGGTCGAGGGGGCGCTGGCCGGCGCGGGTGCTTCAGTCATGGCTGCTTCCTGCAGAAGGGCCGCCCGTGCGGGCGGATGGTGCGTGCCCCCCCGCGACTTCGTGACGATCCCCCGAGGTCGTGGCATTTTCGCCACGTCCTCGACGGATCGTCACGACCTCGGCGGAGGTGGGGCATGGAGTTTGGGGGTGGGGATTCGGCGGGTTGGCCCGGGTGGGCAGGGTGGGGCTGGGGTTGGGCAAGGGGTGGGCCCGGTGGCGCCGGCCGGGGGGTGCGGCGCCACCGGGACCCGGTCAGCCGAGGAGCGCGTTGACGCGGTCCTGGGCGTCGGTGAGCGCGTCCTCGACGGACTTGCGGCCTGCCGCTGCGTTGCCGAGCTCCTCGGAGACGATGTCCTGCATCTCCTGCTGGGACTCGATCACCGGGGGCAGCGCGACCGAGTCGAGCGAGTCGAACACGGCCTTGCGGTTGGCCGGCGGGGTCACCTCGAGGTACGGGGCCACGAGCGACTCGTCAGCCACGGGCGGCAGCTCCCACGACGCCTCGACGCGCAGCTTCGTGGACGCCTCGGAGCCCGTGAGGAACTCGATCCACTTCTGCGCCTCGGCCGGGTGCTGCGAGCGGGCCGAGACGACCACGCCGTTGCCGAACATCGCCGAGGCCTGCTGGACCTTGCCCGGCTCGACCGCGATGTCCCACTCGAAGTCGGTGTCGGCGAGGGCACCGAACATCCAGATGCCCGTCGTCCACATCGCGAGCTTGCCCTCCTTGAACAGGTTGGTGTCGAAGTCGGGCGTGCCCGCACCGTCGGCCTCGGTGGGCATGACGGTGCCGGACTTCTCGACGAGCCACGTCGCGGCCTCGATGCCCTGCGGCGAGGCGAACGTCGCCTCGGTCTTGTCGGCGTTGAAGAACTCGCCGCCGGCCTGCGCAAGGACCTTGTAGAACTCGTGGAAGGACACGGGCTGGTACATGCCCCACACGCCCGCGTCCTTGTCGGTGAGCTTCTCAGCGGCCGAGCGCACGTCGTCCCAGGTCCAGTCCGCCGACGGCGTCTCGACGCCGCCCGCCGTGAAGAGGTCCTTGTTGTAGTAGAGGACGACGTTCGAGAAGGAGGCGGGCAGCCCGTACTGCGTGCCGTCGAGCTGGAACGCCTCGAGCATCGCGGGCTTGTAGACGTCCGCGGGGACGCCGGTGAGCTCGGCCAGCACGCCGTTGCTCGCGTAGGTGACGAAGTTCTCGAAGTTCAGCTCATAGGTGTCGGCCTCGGTGTTGCCAGCGACGGCCGTCTGGAGCTTGGTGAAGTAGTCGGCATAGGGGAGGGTCTCGACGGCGACCTTGATGCCGGGGTTCTCGGCCTCGAACGCCTCGACCATCGCGGCAAGGGTCTCTTCCTGCCCGTCGTTGGACGAGAAGTTCATGTAGGTGATCGTGACGTCCTCGGCGGCGGGCTCGGGCGCGTCGGCGGTCTCGGTGCTCGCGTCGTCGCTCGGCTGCGGTGCCGAGGTGGGGTTGGTCGCCGAGCCTTGGGAGCACGCGGCGAGGGCGAGCGTCAGTGCTGCTCCTGCGGCGAGCATCGCGGGCCGACGACGGCGCGCGGTGGTGGTCAGGGACATCGGGGGTTTCCTTTCTCCGGGGTGGCCGGGGGTGCCACCACGTGTGTGGGCCGGGACGGTTACTTGATCCCGGTGTGCGCCATGCCGGCGATGATGTGGCGTTGTGCGAGGAGGTAGACGATCGCGATCGGCACGATCGACACGACCGAGCCGGCCATGACGACGTTCCACTCGGTCGTGAACTGGCCCTGCAGGGTCGCAAGGCCCAGGGGGAGGGTCATGAGCTCGGTCGAGCGGATGACCACGAGCGGCCACAGGAACGAGTTCCAGCTGGCCATGAAGGCGAGCACCGCGAGGGTGGCCATCGCGGGGCGGATGAGGGGGAGGATGATGCGCCCGAAGATCCGTAGGTGGCCGGCGCCGTCGATCGTCGCGGCCTCGTCGAGCTCGCGCGGGACCCCTTCGACGGCCTGCTTGAGCAGGAAGATCCCGAACGCGGAGGCGATCGAGGGGGCGATGAGCGCGAAGTAGGTGTCGTTGAGCTGCATCTTGGTCATCTGGATGAACAGCGGGACCACGAGCACCTGCAGGGGGATCATGAGGGTCGCGAGGTACAGCGCGAACACGACGTTCTTGCCGCGGAAGGTCAGCCGTCCGAAGGCGTAGGCAGCCATCGACCCGGTCACGAGCTGCAGGAGCGTCGAGGCGATCGCGATGCCGAAGGAGTTCGCGACGATGCGCCACATGGGCATCGCCTCGAGCAGGCGTGCGTAGGCGTCGAGCGTCGGGTCCTCGACGATCAGGGTGGGTCCGCTCGCGAGGGTCCCGTCGGGGGTGATCGAGGTGATCACGGTCCACAGGAACGGGAAGAGCATGATCGCCGCGCCGAGCGTCACGCCCACGTAGAGCGCGAGGCGGCGCGCGGTGATCCGGCGCGGGCGGGTGCCCGCGGGGGCAAGGTGCTCCCGGGAGGTGGGGCGGGGCGCCGTCGTCGTCGTGTCAGGCATGGGTCACCCACTTGCGTTGGCCGCGGATCTGCAGGGCGGTCACGCCGAGGATCACGATGAACAGCAGCCACGACAGGGCCGAGGCCTCGCCTGCGCGGCCGTAGCGGAAGGTCAGGTCGTAGATCTGCCCGACGACGACCTGGCTCGCCCCTGCGGGTCCGCCTCCGGTCATGACGTAGACCTGGTCGAACACCTGGAAGCCGTTGATGAGGGAGATCACCACGACGAAGAACGTCGAGGGGCTCAGCAGCGGCAGGGTGATGTGCCGGAACCTCTGCCACGCGGACGCGCCGTCGACCCGGGCGGCCTCGAGCAGCTCGCCCGGGATCGCCTGGAGACCGGCGAGGAGGATGACCATGACGAAGCCGAGGTCCTTCCACGCCGAGGCGAGGATGATCGACGGCATCGCCCACTGAGGGTCGGTCCACCAGCCCGGCTGCGGCAGGCCTACCGCGCCGAGCACGGTGTTGACCAGGCCGTTCGTGGGGTTGAGCAGCCACTGCCACACGAGCGCGACGACGACCCAGCTGGTCACGACGGGCAGGAAGTAGGCGGCCCGGAAGAAGCTGCGGCCCTTGAACGCCTGGTTGAGGGCGAGCGCGAGGGCGAGCCCGCCCACGTACACGAGCGGCAGGTACCCGGCGATGTAGCCGAGGGTGTGGCCGAAGATGCTCCGCGTGGTGGGGTCGGTGAGCAGCTTGGTGTAGTTGTCGAGCCCGATGAACTCCATGGGCGACAGCAGGTTCCACTTGTGCAGCGAGACCCACAGGGACGCGCCCATCGGGGTCGCGGTGAACAGCAGGAGGGGGATCGCGGAGGGGGCGAGGAAGAACAGCACCCATGCGGTGTTGCGTCCCCGCCGACGACGGCGCGTCGGGGCGGGGGTGCGCGAGGTGAGGCGGGGCGCCGTCGTCGGCGTCGTGAGGGTCATGAGGTGGCCTCGACGCTCGTGTGCAGTCGCGCGCGGACGAGCTCGCCCTGGTCGCCCGTGGCGCCGGTGGAGTCGAAGGGGGAGGCGAGCACGAGGGATGCGGCGCCGAGGGCCCAGTTGAACTCGTCCCACGCCTCGATCACGAACGGCAGCCCGCGCCGCGAGGGGACGAGGTGGCCGCGGAAGGACGCCTCGAAGCCGGGCTCCCAGTGCTGCCACGCGTCGATGCCCTCGCCGAGGATGATGACGATCTCGGGGTCGATCGTGTGGACCACGCCCGCGAGGGCGCTGCCGAGGCGTTCGCCGGCTTCGCGGTAGATCTCGCGGGCGGCGGGGTCGCCGGCCTCGGCGGCCTGGCGCAGGCCTGCGACCGTGCCGCGTGGGCCGATCACGCCGCGCTCGAGGGCGGTGCGCACGAGCGCGTCCTCGCCGATGTGCGCCTCGAGGCAGCCGCGCGAGCCGCAGCCGCACAGCGGGCCGTCGAGGGTGAGCGGGACGTGGCCGATCTCGCCCGCGCCGCCCGCTGCGCCGCGGTACAGCGCGCCGTCGACGACGATCCCGCAGCCGATGCCTCGCCCGATCGTCACCACGAGGTAGGTCGAGTGGTCGCGGCCCTCGCCGTAGAGGCGGTCCGCGACGGCGAGGGTGTTGACGTCGTTCTCGACCAGGACGGGTACGCCCAGGGCGCGGCGCAGCACGGGGCCCACCTGGGCGTCGGTCCAGCCGAGCGTCGGGGCGTCGACCACGCCGCTCGCCTGGGAGTCGACCGAGCCGGGGATGCCGACGCCGACGCCGAGGAGCGTGCCGGCGTGGTCGTCGACGGCCGAGCCGAGGATGTGGCCGAGCGCGTCGAGGGCGTCCGGGGCGTCGGGGTTGAAGGGGTGGGAGGTCGAGGAACGGACCGTGCCGTCGAGGCCGACGTCGACGATCGCGACGTGGTTCGCGGTGACCTTCGCGCCGATAGCGCCGACCTGCCGCTCGACGAGGCCCAGGAGGCGGGCGGGGCGGCCACCCTGCGAGGGGGCGTGGTCGAGCTCGGTGACCAGGCCGCGGGAGATGAGGAGCTTGGTGACCTGTGTGACCGTCGCGGGGGAGATGTCGAGGGTCCGGGCGATGTCCGCGCGGGAGGTGGGACCGCGCGTGCCGAGCAGGCCGAGGACGGCGCTGGGCACGAGGTCGCCGCGAGCGGCGGGGCGGTCGTTGCTCACCGGGTGACTCCTTTGTTCACACCTTTATTTAGGAGCAAACTAACGGGAGAGGGTGGGGGTGTCAAGGGGCTCGGCTGCGGAGGTGGCGCAGGGGCCGGCTGTCAGAACCTCGTCGTACTGTCTCCGCACGAATCTGAAGCGGGAGGGGACCGATGACCGCGGTAGGCGGAGAGGCGTCAACGTCAGGGCACCTCGACACGCTCGCGATGAACGAGGTCGCACTGACGCTAGGGCGCCCCGCTGGCTGGGCCGAGGTGCGCCGGTACCTCGATGAGGTCGCTGCCATCGTCGCCGCGACCGGGCGCCTCCGTGCTGGTGGCTCCTCGAGCGGCACGCTCGGTCGGGCCTGGTTCCAGGATCTCGACCAGTTCAAGGCAGATCATCCGCAGCCGAGGGAGGATGCGCAGGCCGCCCGCGATTGGGAGACGCTGAACTCGCTGGCTGTGGAGCTCTCCGATGCGGACTGGCGCCTTCAGAAGGTGGAGCACGTAGCCGAAGCCGTTGCTGCGTCCGGGCGGCCGCACCCCGGCGGATCGCTGCACGGTCGGGCGTACGAGGCGGCGCTGGCCCGATGGTCTGGTGAAGCGACCGGTTTGCCGTCCGGTGTCCTTGTCATCCGCGTCGACGACCTCGACTTGCCTGACAACGCGGAGGAGCCGTGGACGGCGACGGCGACATGGGAAGTCGACGCCGGGTTCTCGGACACCGTCGGAATTGGCGGCGGATCCACGATTTCGGGCGCCTTGCGTGACCTCGCTTCTGACTTGGAGGAGAAGGGGGTCCTTGATGCCAGTCCTGGTCGGGCAACTTAGGCGCGCTTGACCGCGGGCCGTGGGTCCTTGACCCCACCGCCAGGAGCTGGTGAGCTCCGTGCATGGACAGCGCCCTTGAAGCCAGGTTGCGCACCGAGATCATCCAGTGGGTTATGGATCGGGCCGAAGCCAATGGCGGCTTCTTGTCGCGCGCCGAGCTGCTCGACTTCCACCTCGAGGGTCGCAAGCTCCCTCTCATCGACTACTCGAGAGGAATCCGTAACCCCGCGGGCTTCTCGTCAACGCTGTCAATCGTCTCCACGGCTGATGGACCCTACGACGACGCCGAGTCCGAGGACGGGCTCCTTCACTACGCGTACCGCAAGGGTGACCCGTTCGGAGGCGACAACATCAAGCTTCGCCGCGCCCTAGAGACCGGCATGCCCTTGATCCTGTTCCGGAAGGAGGTGCCGAACTTCCTCACTCCGGTCGCACCGGTGTACGTCGTAGACGACTACCCCGAGGAGCGATCATTCGTGATCGCGCTCGAAGAGTCGTTCCGGTACATGGGAGACCTGCGCGAGATCACGGAGCCGCAGCGTCAGTACGCACTCCGACTCGCGCGCCAGCGGCTCCATCAGCCGGCGTTCCGGACCCGAGTGCTCCTCGCTTACGAAACCAAGTGTGCGATCTGCTCGCTGAGGCACGGAGCGCTTCTCGACGCGGCGCACATCGTCCCGGACGGCGAACCGGGTGGGGCGCCGATCACCTCGAACGGCCTCGCGCTCTGCAAGATCCACCACGTGGCCTACGACCGGAACATGCTCGGCATCAGCCCTGATTACAAGGTCGCGATCAACCGCGAGCTCCTCGAGGAGGTCGACGGCCCGATGCTCCGTCACGGTATTCAAGCAATGCATGGCCGCATGATCTCGGTACCAGCTCGCCCGGCGGATCGGCCTGACCGTGAACGTCTTGCTCAGCGCTGGGCGACGTTCACGAACACTCCGGCGTAGCACCGCGTGGTCACCTCGGGCGGTTGGACCTCTGCCCGGCCGCCTGGCCCGCCGAGTTGCACCCCCTGAGTGCGTTCAAGTCCTCGTTGGGAGCGGTCAACCGCTGCCGGCGGCGAGAGCGGCCATTCACTCCCTACGCCCGCCGCAGCCGCCCAGCGAGGAGAGCCGCCACCGCGGCGACATCCACGCCGCCCTCCGCCTCCCGCAGCACCTTGACCAACCGCTTCGGCCAGAGCACCTGCACCCCGCGCGTCACGAACGCGCCGCCGAACAGCGGCCATTCGGCCTCGATGAAGCACAGCGCCCCGCGC
>JAJUHG010000123.1 GCA_029267995.1 Micrococcales bacterium | reverse complement strand
CTCACGCGCCACCTGCGCGAGCGGGGCGTCATGCGCGCCGGGATCTTCTCGGGCGAGGCCCTCGAGGGTGCCACGACCGCCGAGCTGCGCGAGCGGGTGCTCGCGGCCCCCTCGATGGTCGGGGCGAACCTCGTCGACGAGGTCACGACGCGCGAGCCCTACGTGATCGAACCCACGACGTCCGAGCGCATCGCGAGCCCGCACGTGCCTGGCTCGAGCGAGGCCGCAGGGATCGAGGCGCCGTCGTCGGCGGACGCCCCCGTGACGGTCGTCGCGGTCGATCTCGGCATCAAGGCCATGACCCCCCAGCGCCTCGCCGAGCGTGGGGCGCGCGTGCACGTCGTGCCCTCGACCACCTCGATCGAGCAGATCGAGGCGCTGCGCCCCGACGGGGTGTTCTTCTCGAACGGCCCCGGTGACCCCGAGGCCGCGACGCACGTCGTCGCGCTCCTGCGCGAGGTGCTCGACCGCCAGATCCCGTACTTCGGGATCTGCTTCGGCAACCAGATCCTCGGCCGTGCGCTCGGCTTCGGCACCTACAAGCTCGACTACGGCCACCGCGGGATCAACCAGCCCGTCAAGGACCTGACGACCGGCAAGGTCGAGATCACGAGCCACAACCACGGCTTCGCGGTCGACGCACCCGTCGGCCAGACCGTGACCGCGCCGCACGACGGCGGCCGCTACGGGCGCGTGCGCGTCTCGCACGTCAACCTCAACGACGACGTCGTCGAGGGCCTCGAGTGCCTCGACCTGCCCGCCTTCTCCGTCCAGTACCACCCCGAGGCGGCGGCCGGCCCGCACGACGCCGCCTACCTCTTCGACCGGTTCGTGGCGCTCATGCGCCGTGCCCAGGGAAGGAACGCCTAGTGCCGCGCCGCACCGACATCCGCTCGGTCCTCGTGATCGGCTCGGGACCGATCGTCATCGGCCAGGCGGCCGAGTTCGACTACTCGGGCACGCAGGCCTGCCGCGTGCTGCGCGAGGAGGGCCTGCGGGTCATCCTCGTCAACTCGAACCCCGCGACGATCATGACCGACCCCGAGTTCGCCGACGCGACCTACGTCGAGCCGATCACCCTCGAGGTGCTCACCGCGATCATCGCCAAGGAGAAGCCCGACGCCGTCCTGCCCACCCTCGGCGGGCAGACGGCCCTCAACGCCGTCGTCGAGCTCCATGCCGCAGGCGTGCTCGCCGAGCACGGGGTCGAGATCATCGGCGCGAGCATCGCTGCGATTCAGAAGGGCGAGGACCGCCAGCAGTTCAAGGACGTCGTCGAACGGTGCGGGGGAGAGTCCGCGCGCTCGGTGATCGTGCACACGATCGACGAGGCCCTCGCCGCCGCGGACGACCTCGGCTACCCCATGGTCGTGCGCCCCTCGTTCACGATGGGCGGGCTCGGCTCGGGCCTTGCGTACGACGAGGCCGACCTGCGGCGCATCGTCGGCCAGGGCCTGCAGTACTCGCCCACGACCGAGGTGCTCCTCGAGGAGTCGATCCTGGGGTGGAAGGAGTTCGAGCTCGAGCTCATGCGCGACCGCGCGGACAACGTCGTCGTCGTGTGCTCGATCGAGAACGTCGACCCCGTCGGGGTGCACACCGGCGACTCGGTCACGGTCGCCCCGGCCCTGACGCTCACCGACCGCGAGTACCAGAAGATGCGCGACATCGGCATCGCGGTCATCCGTGAGGTCGGCGTCGACACGGGCGGGTGCAACATCCAGTTCGCGATCGACCCCGACACGGGCCGCATCGTCGTGATCGAGATGAACCCGCGCGTCTCGCGGTCCTCCGCGCTCGCCTCGAAGGCGACGGGCTTCCCGATCGCGAAGATCGCGGCGCGCCTCGCGATCGGCTACACGCTCGACGAGATCACGAACGACATCACGGGGACCACCCCGGCGTCCTTCGAGCCGACCCTCGACTACGTCGTGGTCAAGGTCCCGCGCTTCGCGTTCGAGAAGTTCCCGAGCGCGGACGACACGCTCACCACGACCATGAAGTCGGTCGGCGAGGCGATGGCCCTGGGCCGGAGCTTCACCGAGGCGCTCGGCAAGGCCCTGCGCTCGATCGACACGAAGGGCGCGGGCTTCCACTGGCTCGGTGAGCCGCTCGCAGGCGCCGAGCTCGAGCAGGTCCTCGCGACGATCTCCCGGCCCACCGAGCACCGGCTCGTCGACGTCCAGCAGGTGCTGCGCGCGGGCGTGAGCCTCGAGCGCGTCTACGAGCTCACCCGCATCGACCCGTGGTTCCTCGACCAGATCGTGCTCGTCAACGAGGTCGCCGCCGAGGTCGCCGCAGCGAAAGAGCTCACCGCGGAGGTCCTGCGGCACGCGAAGCGCCACGGGCTGTCCGACGCCCAGGGCGCGCAGGCGCGCGGCCGCGAGCCGCCCGCGGGCGAGGCCGCGGGCCGCGCTGCCCGGCTCGCGGCCGGTGTGCGCCCGGTGTTCAAGACGGTCGACACGTGCGCCGCAGAGTTCGCCGCGACCACGCCGTACCACTACAGCGCCTACGACGAGGAGAGCGAGGTCGCCGCACGCGAGCGCGAGGCCGTGATCATCCTCGGCTCGGGCCCCAACCGGATCGGCCAGGGGATCGAGTTCGACTACTCGTGCGTGCACGCCGCGCTCGCGCTGCGCGACGAGCTCGAGACCGTCATGGTCAACTGCAACCCCGAGACGGTCTCGACCGACTACGACACCTCCGACCGGCTGTACTTCGAGCCGCTCACCTTCGAGGACGTCATGGAGGTCTACGAGGCAGAGCTCGCCGCGGGCCCCGTCAAGGGCGTCTTCGTCCAGCTGGGCGGGCAGACCCCGCTCGGCCTCGCGCAGCGCCTCGCCGACGCGGGCGTGTCGATCCTCGGCACCTCGCCCGAGGCGATCGACGCCGCGGAGGACCGTGAGCTGTTCGGCCGGGTGCTCGAGCAGGCGGGGCTCCCCGCGCCGGCCTACGGGACCGCGACGACGCTCGAGGGTGCGCTCGAGGTCGCCGAGCAGATCGGTTACCCCGTGCTCGTGCGCCCCTCGTACGTGCTCGGCGGGCGCGGCATGGAGATCGTCTACGACGGCGATCATCTCGCGGGCTACGTGCGCCGCGCGCTCGAGGACGCCGCGGGCACGCACACCGAGGCGCCGCTGTTGATCGACCGCTTCCTCGACGACGCGATCGAGATCGACGTCGACGCGCTCTACGACGGGACCGAGCTCTACCTCGGCGGCGTCATGGAGCACATCGAGGAGGCCGGGATCCACTCGGGCGACTCGGCGTGCGTCCTGCCGCCCGTCGCGATCTCCCAGGCAGAGCTCGACCGCATCCGCGCCTCGACCGAGGCGCTCGCGCGCGGCATCGGCGTGGTCGGGCTCATCAACGTCCAGTTCGCGCTCGTCTCCGACGTGCTCTACGTCCTCGAGGCCAACCCGCGCGCCTCGCGCACCGCGCCGTTCGTCTCGAAGGCGACGGGCGTTCCGCTCGCGAAGGCTGCGGCGCTCGTCATGGTCGGGCACTCGATCGCCGAGCTGCGCGCGCAGGGCGTCCTGCCCCGCGAGGGCGACGCCGCGCGGATCGACCTCGACGCGCCGATCGCGGTCAAGGAGGCTGTCCTGCCCTTCCGCCGTTTCCGCACGCCCGAGGGCGTCGTCGTCGACACGATCCTGAGCCCCGAGATGAAGTCGACCGGCGAGGTCATGGGCATCGACGTCGACTTCCCGACGGCATTCGCGAAGTCGCAGACGGCGGCCTTCGGCGGTCTCCCGCGCGGCGGCAAGGCGTTCATCTCGGTCGCCGACCGCGACAAGCGGGCGATCACCTTCCCGGTCAAGCGGCTCGCCGAGCTGGGCTTCGAGATCCTCGCGACGCAAGGCACCGCGGCGGTGCTGCACCGCAGCGGGATCGCCTCGACGCTCGTGCGCAAGGCCTCCGAGGGCCCCGGGCCCGACGGCGAGCCGACGATCGTCGACCTCATCCGCGCCGGCGAGGTCGACATGGTCATCAACACCCCCTCGGGTCAGGGGGCGCGCGCCGACGGGTACGCGATCCGCGCCGCGACCGTCGCGGCCGACAAGGCCCTCGCGACGACGATCCCGGGGCTCGCGGCGGCGGTCCAGGCGATCGAGGCCGAGCGCACGGGTGAGGTCCGGGTGCGCTCGCTCCAAGAGCATGCCGGGGGGAGGAGCCGCGCGTGATGAGCTTCGGCACGCGCCTCGCCGAGGCGATGGACGCGCGAGGGCCGGTGTGCTTCGGGATCGACCCGCACCCCGGTCTCCTCGACGGCTGGGGCCTGAGCGACGACGCCGAGGGTCTCGCGGCCTTCGCGGACACCGTGCTCGAGGCGTGCGGGGACGTCGGGGCGGCGATCAAGCCGCAGTCGGCGTTCTTCGAACGACACGGCTCGCGCGGGGTCGCCGTCCTCGAGCGGCTGCTCGCGGACGCATCCGCGCAGGGCGTGCTGACGATCCTCGACGTCAAGCGCGGGGACATCGGCTCGACGATGTCCGCGTACGCCGAGGCCTACCTCATGGACGGCTCGCCGCTCGCGGCCGACGCGATCACGGTCTCGCCCTACCTCGGTCCCGGGGCGCTCGCCCCCGCCTTCGAGCTCGCGCACCGCGCGGGGCGCGGGGTGTTCGTGCTGTGCGTGACGTCGAACCCCGAGGGGGCGGACGTCCAGCACGCGAGCCTCGAGGGCCGCTCGGTCGCGGCACGCGTCGCCGAGGCGGTCGCGCACGAGAACGCCGAAGCCGTGGGGCTCGGGTCGATCGGGCTCGTGGTGGGGGCCACGACGGCGAGCGCGACACGTGAGCTCGGGATCGACCTCGCGGCCGTCAACGGACCCGTGCTCGCGCCCGGGATCGGGGCGCAGGGCGGGGACCCCGACTCGCTCGCGAGCGAGCTGGGCCCCGCGCGCGAGCTCGTCCTCGCGACGACCTCCCGTGCGGTGCTCTGGCACGGTCCCGACCGAGCCGCGCTGCGCGAGGCTGCCCAGTCCGCGCGCGAGGAGATCACGCGTGCACTGAGGGGCTAGTCCGAGGGCCGGTCCTGTTGCCGACCTGCGAACTTGGTGACTAGGTTCTCAGTAACACCCACCGACCAAGAAGGTGATCCCGCGTGGCTCTTCCTCCTCTCACGCCCGAACAGCGGGCTGCAGCTCTCGAGAAGGCCGCCAAGGCACGCCAGGCGCGCGCTGAGGTGAAGAACAGGCTCAAGTACTCCCAGGGTTCGCTCTCGGAGGTCATCAAGCAGGGCCAGTCCGACGACGTGATCGGCAAGCTCAAGGTCGTCTCCCTCCTCGAGTCCCTGCCGGGGGTCGGGAAGGTCAAGGCCCGCCAGATCATGTCGGAGATCGGGATCTCGGAGACGCGTCGCGTGCGCGGCCTGGGACCTCACCAGCAGGCCGCCCTCATCGAGAGGTTCGGCTGACCCCCGCGAGTCCCGCTCGGCTGACCGTCCTCGCAGGTCCCACAGCCGTCGGCAAGGGGACGGTGTCGGCCGACCTGCGCAAGCGGTACCCGCACATCTGGCTCTCGGTGTCCGCGACGACGCGGTCGCCGCGGCCTGGTGAGCTCGACGGGGTGCACTACCACTTCATGGACGCCGAGGACTTCGCGGCCGCGGTCAAGGCCGGGGAGTTCCTCGAGTGGGCCGTCGTGCACGGCAAGAACTGTTACGGGACGCTGCGCCGTCCCGTCGAGGAGAAGCTCGCGGCGGGGGAGCAGGTCGTGCTCGAGATCGACCTGCAAGGCGCGCGGCAGGTGCGCGCGGCGATGCCCGAGGCGCGGTTCGTGTTCCTCGCCCCGCCCAGCTGGGACGAGCTCGTGCGCCGGCTCGTAGGGCGCGGCACGGAGGGGCCCGAGGAGCGTGAGCGCCGGCTCGACACCGCGCGCGTCGAGCTCGCCGCGGCCGACGAGTTCGACCACGTGATCGTCAACGACGACGTCGAGCGCGCCACGGACGAGCTCGTCCGGGTCATCGAGGGGCGCGACGGGTAGACTGGCCCGTCGGTCCATGAAGAACGTCATCCGGAGGCACCCCTTGGCTGGAACCGTCGCTGCACCGCAGGGCATCACCGACCCGCCGATCGACGAGCTGCTCGAGAAGGCTGACTCGAAGTACGCGCTCGTCATCTACGCCGCAAAGCGCGCGCGTCAGATCAACGCCTACTACTCCCAGCTCAACGAGGGCCTGCTCGAGTACGTCGGCCCGCTGGTCGAGACGCGTCACCAGGAGAAGCCGCTGTCGATCGCGCTGCGCGAGATCAACGCGGGGCTCCTGACGGTCGAGCCCACGACCGAGTCCGCCGCGACCGAGTCCTGACGCTGCCGTGCGCGTCGTCCTCGGCGTCGCCGGCGGCATCGCGGCCTACAAGGCCGTCCTCCTGCTGCGCCTGCTGAAGGAGGCGGGGCACAGCGTCCGGGTCGTCCCGACGCGCGCGGCGCTCGAGTTCGTCGGTCGCGCGACGGGGGAGGCACTCTCGGGCGAGCCCGCCGCGACCGAGGTGTTCGAGGACGCGCACGAGGTCCCGCACGTCAAGATCGGCCAGGGCGCCGAGCTCGTGATCGTCGCGCCCGCGACCGCTGACCTGCTCTCGCGCGTCGCGACCGGACGCGCGGACGACCTGCTCACCTCGACGCTGCTCACCGCGACCTGTCCGGTGCTGCTCGCCCCCGCGATGCACACCGAGATGTGGTTGCACGCGGCGACGCAGGCGAACGTCGCGACGCTGCGAGAGCGCGGCGTGCACGTGCTCGACCCCGCGGAGGGTCGCCTCACGGGCGCCGACTCGGGCCCCGGCCGGCTGCCCGAGCCCGAGGAGATCCTCGCGGCGGCCCGCGCGATCGCGCCCGAGCTCGGCACGGCGCCCCTCGACGCGCCACGAGGTGCGAGCGTCACCGGGTCGGGCACAGGCGCGGAGTCCGGCTCGTTCACGCCCCGCGCAGACCATCTGACCGAAGACGGCGCCCCGCTCGCGGGCAGGAACGTCGTCGTCTCGGCTGGCG
>JAJUHG010000122.1 GCA_029267995.1 Micrococcales bacterium | reverse complement strand
CGGTGATCCGCGAGCACCAGGCGAGCACCGGCGCCTACCCCGCCTCCCCGACGTTCTCCGCCTACCGCGGCTACTCGTGGTACCGCGACAGCGCGTTCATCGCCGAGGGGGTGTCCCGCTGGGGCGACGTCGCGAGCGCGAACGCGTTCCACTCCTGGGCGTGCCGGGTGCTCGAGCAGCGCACCGAGCTCGTCGCGAGCCTCGTGACCGCCCGCGCGGACGGTGCGACGCCGACCCCCAACGAGCTCTTGCCGACCCGCTTCACCTTCGACGGCGCGGACGGCACCGACCCGTGGTGGAACTTCCAGACCGACGGCTACGGCACGTGGCTGTGGGCGCTCGCGACGCACGTCGCCCGCCACGACCTCGACCCGGCCCCGTGGCGCGCGGGCGCCGCGGTCGCGGTCGACTACCTGCTCGGGTTCTGGGACCTGCCGTGCTTCGACTGGTGGGAGGAGCACGTCGAGCAGCGGCACGTCTCGACGCTCGGCGCGATCTACGGCGGTCTGCGCGCCGCGGCCGACGGCGGCCTCGTGGACGGCGAGCGCGCCGGCCGCGCCCTGGCTGCCGCGCAGCAGGTCCGCGAGGTCATCCTCGCCGAGGGACTCACCTCCGGCCGCGCGCCCGCCGACGGCGCCCCGACGACGGCACCTGGCACGTCCCCCTCGCCGACGACGGCGCCCGGCATCCCCTCCCCGGCCGACGCCCCGCCGGTAGCCGCGCGCGAGCACCTCGCGAAGTGGATCGGCTCGGACGCGGTCGACGCCTCGCTCGCCGCGTGCGTGGTCCCCTTCGGGGTGCTCGAGGTGGGCTCGCCCCTCGCCGCAGCGACCCTCGACGCGATCAGCGCCGACCTCGACGTCGAGGGCGGCGTCTACCGCTTCCGCGCCGACGTGTTCTACGGCGGCGGTCGGTGGCCCCTCCTCGCGTGCCTGCTCGGCTGGAACCGCGCCGCGCACGGCGACCACGAAGCCGCGCTGCGTCACCTGCGCTGGGCCGCCGCACAGGCCGACCCCACCGGCGAGCTGCCCGAGCAGGTCGACGGCCACCTGCTCGCCCCTGAGCACCGCCAGGAGTGGCTCGACCGGTGGGGGCCGGTCGCCAAGCCGCTGCTGTGGTCGCACGGCATGTTCCTCATCCTCGCCGACGAGCTCGGCCTGCTTCCCCAGGAGCGCTGAAGTGTCTGCCATCCGCCACCGCCCCGCCGGCACGGGCCACCCGTACGCCACCTCCCCCGATCAGCGCGTCCCGCTGCGCCCCGAGGCCGGCCAGACGGCCCGCCTCGGCCTCACGCTCGACACCCCGCCGCGCAAGCCTGAGGACCCCTTGCCCGAGGGCCCGCAGATCGTGCGCGCGGTGTGCACGTGGGACGACGGCACGGCCACGAGCGAGCTCGACCTCGCCCCCGCCCAGATCTCCGCCGAGGACGCCGCCGCGCTCGCGGGCGGGGACGGTCACCTCGCCCAGGCACAGGCGGCGATCGCCGCGGCCGACGGCGGCTGGGCCGTCACGACCCCGCCGCTCGAGGCGGGCCGGCGCTACCGGTACCGCTTCACCGCGGAGCTGTCCGACGGGACGTCGTCGTCGACGGACTGGTTCGAGGTGAGCGCGGGCGAGTGGGTCAAGGACGCCGGCGAGCTCGTGCTCGACCCCGTGCGCGCGGGCGGCGCTGCGCTGCGGCCCGGGCTCGAGGACGCCGTCGTCCCCGGCTCGGTCGAGTGGTTCCGCGACGCCGACGGCGTGCACCTCGTGCGGTTCGCGCTGCGGCTCGAGGCGGACGAGCACGTCGTCGGCTTCGGCGAACGCTTCGACGCGGTGGACCAGCGCGGCAAGCGGCTCGACGCGGTCGTGTTCGAGCAGTACAAGTCGCAGGGCGAGCACGGGCGCACCTACCTGCCCATGCCCTTCGCGCACGTCGTCGGCGGGCGTGGTTGGGGCTTCCACGTCCGTACCTCGAGGCGCACGTGGTACGACGTCGGCGTGACGCGACCCGACGCCGTCGTCGTCGAGGCCGCCCTCGGCGGTGCGCCCCACGAACGGCTCGAGCTCGCGCTGTACGACGGCGCCCCGCACGAGGTGCTGCAGGCCTTCGGCGACGAGGTCGGGCGTGCCGAGGAACTGCCCGCGTGGGTGTTCCGGCTGTGGGCCTCGGGCAACGAGTGGAACACCCAAGAGCTCGTCATGGCGCGCATGGACGCGCACCGCGACCTCGACATCCCCGTCGGCGCGATCGTCATCGAGGCGTGGAGCGACGAGGAGGGCATCACGATCTGGCGCGACGCGCAGTACGAGGTCAACCTCGACGGCGCCCCGCACTCCGCGGAGGACTTCACCTACCCCGCGGGCGGCGCGTGGCCCGACCCCAAGGCGATGATCGACGAGCTGCACGCCCGCGGCATCAAGGTCCTGCTGTGGCAGATCCCCCTGCTCAAGACCGAGTTCGACCTCGGGCCCGAGGTGCCCCACGACTCGCAGGTGCTCGCCGACGGGCGGGCCATGGTCGCCGCGGGCCACGCGGTGCGCGAGGGGGACGGCTCGCCGTACCACAACCGCGGCTGGTGGTTCCCGCAGGCGCTCATGGCGGACCTGTCGACGCAGGAGGGCCGCGACTGGTGGACCGCGAAGCGCCGCTACCTCGTCGAGCACTTCGACGTCGACGGGTTCAAGACCGACGGCGGCGAGCACGCGTGGGGCGACGAGCTGCGCTACGGCGACGGGCGCCGCGGCGACGAGGGCAACAACCGCTACCCCGTGCACTACGCGCGGGCCTTCGGCGACCTGCTGCGCTCGGCAGGCAAGGCGCCCGTGACGTTCTCGCGCGCGGGCTTCACGGGCTCGCAGAAGCACGGGATCTTCTGGGCGGGCGACGAGTCCTCGACGTGGCAGGCGTTCCGCAGCTCGGTGACCGCGGGCATCACCGCGAGCGCGAGCGGGATCGTCTACTGGGGCTGGGACCTCGGCGGGTTCTCCGGGCCGGTGCCCGAGCCAGAGCTGTACGTGCGGGCCGCGGCCGCGGCGGCGTTCATGCCGGTCATGCAGTACCACTCGGAGTTCAACCACCACCAGCGGCCCTTGCGCGACCGCACCCCGTGGCACGTCGCCGAGACGCATGACGCTCCCGAGGTGGTCGACCAGTTCCGGGAGATCGCGAAGCTGCGCGAGCGGCTCGTGCCCTACCTGGTCGAGCAGGCGCGGCGGACGATCGACACCGACCGCCCGCTCATGCGCGGGCTGTTCTTCGACTGGCCCGACGATGCGCGCGTGTGGGACTGGCCGGGCGAGTTCCTGCTCGGGGACGACCTGCTCGTGCACCCCGTGACCGAGCCGGGCGTGACCACGTGGGAGACCTACCTGCCCGCGGGCGAGTGGGTCGACGTGTGGAGCGGCGAAGTGTTCGCGGGCGGGCAGGTGGTCGCGCGCGAGGTGCCCGTGCCGCAGGTGCCTGTGTTCTGCCGCGCCGACCGGTGGGCCACCCTCCGGGAGACCTTCCACCCCGCCGCCTGACCCGTCCCCACCCCTCCCCACCCGCGAGTTCGTGAGGATTGCCCGAGGTCGTGGCTGAATTGCCACGACCTCGGCGGAACGTCACGAACTCGCGGGGCGGTCACCACACCAGCCCCGCTCCCCGCTGGCCGGTAAGTGACTCCTCCGCGGGTAAGTGACTGCACCCTCACTATGCGCGGCGGGAATCACTCACCGGGCGGGTGGGCGTGGGGGGGGTTGGCCTGGGGCGCGGGGGCGGGGGCGGGGGCGGGCCACCGGCGTGGGCGGGGCGGCTGGCAGAACGGGCCGGCTGGCAGAACGGGCCGGCTGGCGCGGCGGCTGCCGGGGCTACCTCAGCGCAGGAGCCAGCGCCGCACCGTGACGATGCGCGCGTCGACCTGCTCCTGGGTGGCCTCGGCGAGCTTGGGTCCGCCGCACTCGCGGCGCAGACTCGCGTGCACGTGCGAGTGCGGGATCCCCTTGGTCCGGGCGTACTGCGCGACGAGCGAGTTGAGTTCCTTGCGCTTGCTCGCCAGGGCCCGGTGCAGCGCGACGGTCGGCTCGGCCCGTTCACGCCGGTCCTGGCGCTCACGCCGCTTGATCTGCCGCTTCTGACGCTCGGCGAGCAGGGTGTGCACCTGGTCCGGCTCGAGCAGCCCGGGCAGCCCGAGGAAGTCCTGCTCGTCGTCGGACAGCGGCTCGGCATGCATCCCGAAGGCCTGCGAGTCGAACAGCACGTGGTCAAAGGTCGCGCGCGACTCGAGCGCCTCGAACGCACCGAGCAGGTCGTCCGCGGCGTTCTCGGTGCGGTTCGCCTCGGCGAGCAGCGCCTCGGACTCGTCCCACAGGCCGCCGTCGTCGCGCGGCTTGCCGAGCACGTGGTCGCGCTGGCGCTCGAGGTTCGCGGCGTGGCTCAGCAGGATCGGCACCGTGGGCAGGAACACGGTCGCGACCTCGCCGCGCCGCCGCGAGCGCACGAAGCGCCCCACGGCCTGGGCGAAGAACAGCGGGGTCGACGTCGCGGTCGCGTACACCCCGACCGCGAGACGCGGCACGTCAACCCCTTCAGAGACCATGCGCACCGCGACCATCCACCGGTCGAGCGAGTCGGAGAACTCCTCGATGCGCCTGCTCGCCCCCGCGTCGTCGGACAGCACGACCACGGGTTCCTCGCCCGCGAGCTCGGCAAGGATCCGCGCGTAGGCGCGCGCCTGCGTCTGGTCGGTCGCGATCACGAGGCCACCCGCGTCGGGCACGTGGCGGCGCGCCTCGGTCAGGCGCGTGTCGGCCGCCTGGAGCACCGCGGGGATCCATTCGCCGGTCGGGGAGAGCGCGGTGCGCCACGCGTGCGCCGTGACGTCCTTCGTGAGCGGGGTGCCCAGGTCGACGGCGACCTCCTCACCGGCCTTGGTGCGCCAGCGCATGGGCCCGCCGTAGTTCATGAACAGCACGGGCCGCACGACGTGGTCCGCGAGCGCCTCGGCGTAGCCGTACACATAGTCGGGCCGGGAGGTCTTGACCCCGCCGGGGCTCTCCTCGTAGTGCACGAAGGGGATCGGGTGCTCGTCGGAACGGAACGGGGTGCCGGTGAGCGAGAGGCGCCGTCGGGCCGCCTCGAAGGACTGCGCGACCGCGTCGCCCCACGAGCGTGAGTCGCCCGCGTGGTGGATCTCGTCGAAGATCACGAGCACGTCGGTCGTGTTGCAGATCGCCTCGTACGCGTAGGCGCGCACCGCGACACCCGCGTAGGTCACGACCGAGCCGTCGAACTCGCGCGACCGCCCGCGCCGCCCCCCGCCCGTGCCGGGGTCGAGGTGGATGCCCACGCGCGCCGCGGCGTCGGCCCACTGCGTCTTGAGGTGCTCGGTGGGCGTCACGACGATCACGCGCTTGACCGTGCGGGTGCTCAGCAGGTGGTGGGCGACGCGCAGCGCGAAGGTCGTCTTGCCGGCACCGGGGGTCGCGACGCACAGGAAGTCCTGCGGCGCCTCGGCGACGTACTGGTCGAAGGCTTCCTGCTGCCACGCACGCAGGCTCGACGCGGTTCCCCAGGGTGCCCGCAGCGGATAGGCGGGGGGCAGGGAGTCGAAGGGTGAGGCACGCATGCGGAGCGCGACTCTACTTGTTCACCGTGACAACCCTGCGTACCGGTCGGTAGGCGGGCGTGTGGCACCATTCGTCCCGATCTAGGAGGAATGTCACGGTGCCCAACCCTGCCCAGCTGCCCACCGACGCCCGCCCTGGCGACGTCGCGAACGGCCACATGATGACCGAGAGCGGGACGTGGATCCCGCTCACCGAGGAGGGCCGCCGCACGCACGGCGACGAGGGCCGCCGCGGGGTGCGGGGGTGGTTCACGGGACGCCTGCGCGCCGTGACGTTCTCGGGCATCCTCGCGCTCGGGATCGGCGCGTGGAGCGCCTCGCAGTGGCTCCCGCACGCGATCGACTCGTGGCGCGCCGCGGCCTCGCACCAGGAGGAGGCAGCCGCCCTCGAGGTCTCGCAGGAAGAGGCCGACGCCGTCCACCTGACCGACGTCGAGCTATGGGAGGACGGCGAGTACACGTGGTTCGTCGCGCACCTCGACGCGGCCGAGCTCGAGCGTGAGGCGGTGGGCGCGGTCATCGAGGTCAGCGTGCTCGACGAGTCGGAGGCCGTGATCGGGCAGGGGACCGCGTACGCCTTCCTCGCGGGCGGGTCCGGCCGGGTCGTCGCGGGGGTCCTCGAGCCCGAGGGCGCAGACCTCCTTGCGCGCACCGTGAAGATCGATGCGTGGGGCTACCTCGTGGGCGAGAAGCGCACCGACCCGGGGCTCGAGGTGACCGGCGTGACGGCCGAGGTGGACGACTTCTGGGGGCCGCAGGTGCTCGTGACCCTCACGGCGGCCGAGAAGGCGCGCGCCGCGCTCACGGTCGTGGTGCGCGACGGCGACGGCGCCATCGTGCACGTCGGCACGCGGCCTCTGGTCGACGTGGGGCCCGTGCCCGAGACCGTCGAGATGCGCCTGACAGCCCTTGACGAGCTGCCCGAGGGGCACGAGGTCCAGGTCGCGGTCGCCCCGCAGAGCTGACGACGACGGCGCGTCCGGGCGGCCCGGGCCGACGGCGCACCTCGAGAGCTTCCCGACGACGGCGCCCTTCGCGGAGCAGGGCAAGCGGCGCAGCAGGGCAAGCGGCGCGGCCTCGGACAAGGACGACGACGGCGCGTCCCGTGACGACACCGGACGTTGTGGGACCATGTGCGCGGATCTGAGACTGGAGCGCGTGCGTGGCGGACATCCCTGAGCTCCCGGGCAGCTACCGTCCCGGGGACGTCGTCAACGGTCACATCCTGACCGAGCGTGGTCACTGGGTCGAGCTCGGCAGCGAGCGAGCCAAGGGCCTGCGGCCGCGGTTCCTCGGGACACAGGTCTCGACCATCCGCGACCCCGACAAGCCTGCGAGCGAGCTCAGCGGCCGCGAGCGCGAGGCGGCCGAGCGCGCGATGCACGGCTCGCCGTACCAGCCCGCGCCGTACCAGCCCACGCCGCAGCAGCCCCCCGCGCCGGCCGGCCACGGCGCGCGTCCCGCGCAGCCCACCGGGCAGTCGG
>JAJUHG010000121.1 GCA_029267995.1 Micrococcales bacterium | reverse complement strand
CGCGACCTACGCTGGTGCGATGAGAGGCGAGTACAAGGTTCCCGGTGGCAAGCTCGTGGCGGTCGACCTCGAGGTCACCGACGGGCGCATCTCGCACGCCGCGGTGAGCGGCGACTTCTTCCTCGAGCCGGACGAGGCGCTCGAGTCGATCGACGGTGCGCTGCTCGGCATGCCCGACTCGGCGAGCGTCGCCCAGCTGACCCAGGTGGTCGAGAGCGTGCTCGGGCCCGAGGTCGTGCTCGTGGGTTTCGACGCCGAGGCGGTCGCGATCGCGGTGCGCCGCGCGCTTGGTCACGCGACCCGCTGGGAGGACCACACCTTCGAGATCGTGCACGAGGGCCCGCAGGATCCTGCGATGCACATGGCCCTCGACCAGGCGCAGGCCGAGGCGGTCGGGGCGGGGGAGCGCAGACCGACGCTGCGCATCTGGGAGTGGGCGAGCCCCGCGGTCGTGATCGGTTCGTTCCAGTCGCTGCGCAACGAGGTCGACGCCGAGGGTGCCCAGAAGCACGGCATCACGGTCGTGCGGCGGATCTCGGGCGGCGGGGCGATGTTCATCGAGCCAGGCAACACGATCACCTACTCGCTCACGGTGCCCGCCTCGCTCGTCGAGGGCCTGAGCTTCGAGCGCTCCTACGCCTTCCTCGACGACTGGGTGCTCGGCGCCCTGCGCGAGCTTGGCATCGACGCGAGCTACGTCCCGCTCAACGACATCGCCTCACCCGCGGGCAAGATCGCGGGCGCAGCGCAGAAGCGCCTCGCGAACGGTGCGGTGCTGCACCACGTGACGATGGCCTACGACATCGACGCCGACAAGATGCTCGAGGTGCTGCGCATCGGCCGCGAGAAGCTCTCGGACAAGGGCACCAAGAGCGCGAACAAGCGCGTCGACCCCTTGCGCTCGCAGACGGGTCTGCCGCGCGCCGAGGTGATCGAGGCCTTCAAGAACCACTTCCGCTCGCGCTACGCGACGGTCGACGGGGAGGTCACCGCGGCCGAGCGGGCTCGCGCCGAGGAGCTCGTCGCGACGAAGTTCGGCACGCCCGAGTGGACCGCCCGGGTGCCGTAGCGCCCGGGCGGTCCCTCGCTCACAGCTTGCGGTTGGCGACCGCGAACGCGGCCACGAAGACGACGAGCTCGGTCCACAGCAGGGTCCCGATCACGGGGGCGGGCTCGACGCCGAGCGCGAGGAGCACCGCTGCGGCGCCCGTGAGCGGCAGTGCGACCCCGCCGAGCGTCGCGGCGGCGCGGTGGAGGATCGCGCGGTCGCGCTCGTCCGCCGAGGCGGTGAAGGCTCGTTCGGCCGTCGTCGCCTGGGCGGGTCGGCGCCACGTGCGCCAGAAGGCCACGCCCGCGGCGAGCAGTGCGAGGCTCGCACCCGCGAGGTAGCCGGCCCACATGTTGCCCGGTCCGTGCTCGCGCAGCACGAGCGCGCCGGTCACGAGGGCGACAAGGCCGATCGCGAGCCCGAGGCTCGCGCCGACGAGGTGCCGGCGGTCAGTGGTCGTCGTCATGGAAGATCTCCTCGATGGTCGTGCCGAAGTGGCGGGCGATCGCGAACGCGAGGGGCAGGGACGGGTCGTAACGTCCCGTCTCGATCGAGTTGACCGTCTGGCGGGACACTCCCAGCGCGTCGGCGAGGGCGGCCTGGGACAGACCGTTCTCCTCGCGCAGCCGGCGGATCTCGTTCCTCACGTCGCTCCTTGATGTCAAGCTCGCTTGTCATGACAAGGATGCTTGACATCTCGCCTCGTGTCAAGCGTGCTTGACAGCCAGATGCTCGACGGCAGTCCCGCCGACGACGGCGCCCCGGCTCGCCTCCGACGCGCGTCCCGTGGCAGGTCGGGGCGCGGCGCGCTGGGCTGCGAAGCGCCCTCAGGCCTTCGGCCGCTCCCCGAACACCGCGGTCCCGAGCCGCACGATCGTCGCACCCTGCGCGACCGCGAGCTCGAGGTCCCCGCTCATGCCCATCGACAGCTCGATCGCGCGGTCCGTCCCGGGTGCGCCGCTCGCGAGCACCTCGTCGCGGATCTCCCGCAACCGTGCGAACCCGGCCCGCACGACGTCGTCGTCGTCGGTGTGCGCCCCGATCGTCATGAAGCCGCGCAGCTCGAGCCCCTCGACCGCGGCGACCCGAGTCGCGAGGTCGATGGCCTCGCCGGGTGCGACGCCCGACTTGCTCGCCTCCCCCGAGACGTTGACCTGGATCAGCACGTCGACGGTCCGCTCGCGCGCGAGGGCCCGGGACCCGAGGCGCTCGGCAAGCTCGAGCGAGGAGACCGACTCGACCGCGTGGGCCCAGCGCAACGCATGGTTGATCTTGTTGGACTGCAGCGGCCCGATCACGTGCCACTCGGGGTCAAGATCGGCGAGCGCGGGGGCCTTCGCGACGAGCTCCTGGACCCGGTTCTCCCCGAGCAGCACGGGGATGTCGAGCTCGGCCGCGATCTCGAGCGCGGCACGCACCCGGTCGACGGGCTGGGTCTTGCTCGCGAGCAGCAGCCGCACCGAGCCGGGCTCGCGCCCCGCCTCCTCGGCCGCGCGCGCGAGGCGCTGCCACGTGCCCACGAGACGGTTGCGCAGCATCTCGGTCGTGGTCATGGCGCCACCCTAGCCACGCGATGATGGAGCCATGAAGAGTGTCCTCAACGTGATCCTCAACGTCGTGTGGCTCGTGCTCGCCGGGATCCCGCTCGCACTCGGCTACGTCGCCGCGGGGCTGATCTGCTTCGTGCTGATCGTGACGATCCCGTGGGGCGTCGCGTCGTTCCGCATCGCCAACTACGTGCTGTGGCCCTTCGGGCGCACCGTGGTCGACAAGCCGAGCGCGGGACTGGGCTCGGCGCTCGGCAACGTCGTATGGATCCTCGTGGCGGGCATCTGGCTCGTGATCGGCCACATCGCGACCGCGATCGGGCTCGCGGTGACGATCGTGGGCATCCCGCTCGCGATCGCGAACATCAAGATCATCCCCGTGACGCTCGCGCCGCTCGGCAAGCGGATCGTGCCGAGCGACGCCGTCTTCGCGCGGTGGTGATCAGCCGCGCGCGACGTCGGCGAGGTGCGCTCCCGTGAGCCGCACGAGGTCTGCGGGCGCCAGCTCGACGTCAAGGCCACGTCGCCCGGCCGAGACGAGGATCGTGTCGAACAGCTCGGCAGACTCGTCGACCACCGTCGGGTGCGCCGTGCGCTGCCCGAGCGGGGAGATCCCGCCCGCGACGTAGCCCGTCGCGCGCTCGGCGAGGGCGACCTCGGCCATCTGGGCCTTCTTCCTGCCCCGCGTGGCGGCGAGGGCCTTGAGGTCGAGCGTGCACGTCACGGGCACGACCGCGACCGTGAGCTCGCCGTCGACCACGGCCAGGAGCGTCTTGAACACCCGCTCGGGCTCGACCCCGAGCGCGTGCGCGGCCTCGAGACCGTAGCCGAGCGGGGAGGACGGGTCGTGCTCGTAGGGGTGGACCGTGTGCGCGACGCCCGCGGCCGCGAGCGCCTGGAGCGCGGGGGTCCCTGCGGGTGCTCGCTTCGCCACGGCGGCACTCTACCGAGCGGGCGCGGGTGGGCTCGGGGGATGCGCCCGGGCGGCGCCTAGCATGGGCTCAGCCCCCGTCGACAGGAACCCCGTGATCGAGATCCTCACCCCGGCCCAGCTTGCCCGGGCGCGCAGCACCGGTGCGCTCGTCGCCGAGATCCTGCACACGATCGCGGACCGCGCCGCGCCGGGCACGAACCTGCTCGAGATCGACGCGTGGGCCCGGCAGATGATCGAGCGTGCGGGCGCCGAGTCGTGCTACGTCGACTACGCCCCGTCCTTCGGGCGCGGCCCCTTCGGGCACTTCATCTGCACCTCGGTCGACGACGCCGTCCTGCACGGGCGCCCGCGCGACCAGGTGCTCGCCGACGGCGCCCTGCTCACGCTCGACCTCGCGGTCTCGCTCGAGGGCGTCGTCGCGGACGCCGCGATCAGCGTCGTCGTCGGGACCCCCCGCCCCGAGGCGACACGGCTCATCGAGGTGACCGAGCGAGCGCTCGAGGCGGGGATCGCCGCGGCGGGCCCGCGATCGCGGGTCGGTGACGTCTCGGCCGCGATCGGCAAGGTCCTGCGCAAGGCCGGGTACCCCGTCAACACGCAGTTCGGTGGGCACGGTGTCGGCTCGACGATGCACCAGGGCCCGCACATCCCCAACGACGGGCGCCGCCGCAAGGGCGAGAAGCTCGTCCCCGGCATGCTGCTCGCGATCGAGCCGTGGGTCATGGCCGACACCGACCGGCTCGTGGTCGACGAGGACGGCTGGACCCTGCGCTCGGCGACGGGCTGCCTCACGGCGCACAGCGAGCACACGGTCGCGATCACCGACGACGGCGTCGAGATCCTCACGCTCGGTCGCTAGGTCTCGTTGCATCCTGGTCGCTCGCAACCCGTCAGTGCCGCCGCGAGCTCAACCACCTCACGTGCCGTCACAGCCGCCCGGCGGCCGTGATCCGTAGGACGAGCTCACCGGCCTCGTCGCTCGCCGCGAGGTCCACGCGCGCGTCGATGAACCAGTCGCGGTGCCCCGCGGGGTCGTCGAGCACCTGACGCACCTGCCACGCGGCCGGCCCGCGCGGGCTGGGAACCTCCGTGACGTGGAACAGCTCTGGGGAGCGGGCCTGGGGACCGGTGCCCAGCTCGGAGTGCTCGTCGAAGTAGGGGTCGAGAGCCTGGCGCCACCGCTCGGCCGTCCACGCGGCGCCGTCGTCGTCGACGTCCCCGAGCGCGCCGAGCGCGTCCCACGCCTCGCGGTCGACGAGCTCGACGCGCCGGAACATCGCGTTGCGCACGAGGACGCGCAGCGCCCGTGCGTCCGCGCTGAAGCGGGCCTCCCCGGGTGGCCGCAAGGCGCCGTCGTCGGCGGACTCCCTGACGGCGAGCGGGTCGGCGAGGCGCTCCCACTCGTCGAGGAGGCTCGAGTCGGTGCCGCGCACGACGGCGCCGAGCCATGCGATGTACTCCTCGAGCTCTTCGTTGCGCCGCTCGACCGAGACGGTCTGGCGCAGCGTGCGGTAGGCGTCGGCGAGGTAGCGCAGCAGCACGCCCTCGGAGCGCGCGAGCTGGTAGGTCGAGACGAACTCGGCGAAGGTCTGGGCCTTCTCGATCATGTCCCGCACGACGGACTTCGGGGCGATCTGCAGGTCAGCGGCCCACGGGTTGGTCTTGCGGTAGATCGTGAAGCCCGCCTCGAGGACCTCCTCGAGCGGTTTGGGGTAGGAGACGTCCTGGAGCGCGGCCATGCGCTCCTCGTAGTCGTAGCCCTCGGCCTTCATGGCGGCCACGGCGTCCCGGCGCGCCGCGTTCTCCTGCGCGGCGACCACCTGGCGCGGGTTCTCGAGCGTCGCCTCGACCACGGAGATCACGTCGAGGGCGTACGACGGCGACTCGGGGTCGAGCAGGTCGAAGGCTACGTAGGCGAAGGGGGAGAGGGCCTGGTTGAGGGCGAAGTCCTGGGGGATGTCCTGCGTGAGCCGCACGGTCCAGCCCGCGCCGTCCTCGCGGCGCACGCGCTCGATGACCCCTGCCTGGCGCAGCGAGCGGTAGATCCGCACGGCCTGGCGCACGTGGCGGCCCCGGCGCTCGGCCGGCTCGTGGTTGTGCAGCAGCAGGTGGCGCATCGCGTCCACGGGGTCCGCCTCGCGGGCCAGGACGTTGAGCACCATCGCGTGCGTGACCGCGAACGATGACGTGAGTGGCTCGGGCGGGGCGTCACGGAGGCGCTCGAAGGTCTTGTCGGTCCAGTTGACCTGCCCCTCGGGGGCCTTCTTGCGGACGATCTTGCGCAGCTTCTTCGGGTCGTCGCCGGCCTTCTCGAGGAGCTTGCGGTTCTCGATCACGTGGTCCGGCGCCATGACGACGACGTCGCCCATCGTGTCGTAGCCCGCCCGGCCCGCGCGGCCCGCGATCTGGTGGAACTCGCGGGCGCTCAGGTGCCGCTGCCGCTCGCCGTCGAACTTCACGAGCGAGGTGAGCAGCACGGTGCGGATCGGGACGTTGATGCCGACGCCGAGGGTGTCCGTGCCGCACACGACCGTGAGCAGCCCCGCCTGGGTGAGGCGTTCGACGAGGCGCCGGTAGCGCGGGAGCATCCCCGCGTGGTGCACACCGATCCCGTGGCGCAGCAGGCGCGAGAGCGTCGTGCCGAAGCCGGTCGCGAACTTCTCCCCGGCGAGCGCCGCCGCGATCTGCTCGCGCTGCTCCTTCGAGGCGACGTTCGCCGAGAGGAGCGACTGGGCGCGCTCGACGGCGGCCGCCTGCGTGAAGTGCACGAGGTACACGGGTGCGCGGCCCGTGCGGATGAGCTCGGTGAGGTACTCGTGCACGGGCTCGACGACGTAGGAGTAGCTGAGCGGCACGGGACGCTCGGTCGACGTCACGGGCATGACGGAGCGCCCCGTGCGGCGCTCGAGGTCCTCGACGAAGAAGTCGACCTCGCCGAGCGTCGCACTCATGAGCAGGAACTGCGTGCGCGGCAGCTCGATGAGCGGGACCTGCCAGGCCCAGCCGCGCTGCGGGTCGGAGTAGAAGTGGAACTCGTCCATGACGACCTGGCCGACGGCGTCCTCGCCCGGGACCGCGGGGTCGTCGTGGTGGGTGGGTGCCTCGGCGACCCCGCCCCCGGTGCGCAGGGCGATGTTCGCGAGGATCTCGGCCGTGCAGCAGATGATGGGGGCGTCAGCGTTGACGGCCGAGTCTCCCGTCATCATCCCGACGTTCTCCGCCCCGAACGCGTCGACGAGCGCGAAGAACTTCTCGGAGACGAGGGCCTTGAGCGGGGCCGTGTAGTACGTGCGCCGGCCCTGCGCGAGGGCGATGAAGTGCGCGGCCGTCGCGACGAGCGACTTCCCCGAGCCCGTGGGCGTGCTGAGGATGACGTGCGCGCCCGTCACGAGGCCGAGCACTGCCTCCTCCTGTGCGGGGTAGAGCGTGAGGCCCTGGTCCGCGGCCCAGCCGGCGAAGGCCTCGAAGAGCGAGTCGGGGTCCGGGTCGGCGGTGATGAGCTCGGCGAGGTTCGGGCTGCTACTCATCGGCCCCATCCTCGCAGCCCCACCGCCCCCAGCCGAGTTCGGTGCTTCCGCGCGAGTTCGTCCATCTGGAT
>JAJUHG010000120.1 GCA_029267995.1 Micrococcales bacterium | reverse complement strand
TCATCGCGTGGGCCGCGCTCGCGCTCGCCGCGGTGCTCGCGGGCCAGCTCGGCGAGCGGGCGGAGCCCGGGGGTCGCGCACGGACCGCGACGCTCGACCGGCGCACGACGTGGCGCTCGGTCGCGGTGGTCCCGACGCTCGCGGCGCTCCTCGCAGGGCTCTCGGTCGCCTCGGCGGGGCCGTTCGCGCGAGTCGTCGTGCTCACCGCGGTCGGCCTCACGAGTGCGCTCGTGGTCCTCCGGGCAGGGCGGCGAGGAACCCTTCCCGCCGTCCTGCTCGGCGTCACGGCCCTCCTCCTGGCCGTCGGCACGACGCTCCTCGCGGGCGGGGTGCCCGCGGTGTCGCGGTCCGTCCTGCTCGCTGTCGTCCTCGCGTCCGGGGCCGTCCAGGTAGGCGCGTACGGCATGGGGCTACGGCTGCTCGGCGCGCGCCTCGCCGCCCCCGTGCTCGCATGGCTCGCGTGGTGGGTCTACGCGCTCGACGCGCTCGGCGGCGTCGTCGTGTGGTACACCGTCCCGCTCGGGATCGCGATGATCGTCGTCGTCGAGGTGTGGCGGGCCGACCGCCGCGCGCGCAAGGTCGCCACGCGTGACCCCGGGCTCGCGGCGCTCGACCTCGCGGGGACCGGGTTCCTCGTGGTCGCCTCGTTCGCCGCGGCGATCGTCGAGTCCACCTGGCACGCCCTCGTCGCGACCGGGATCGGGGTCCTCGTGCTCTTCTGGGCCCTGCTCACCCGGGTGCGCCGCCGACTCCTCGCGGGAGCGACGATCGTGCTCGCGGGGCTCGTCGTCGCGCTCGTGCTGCCGCTCCTCGCGCTCGTCCCGGCCTGGCAGGGCGCGGCCTCGTGGATCGCGGTCGCCGTCGTCGGGCTGCTCGTCGTGCTCGTCGCGACGTTCCTCGAGCGCGGACGTGTCGCGATGCGCTCGGGGCGGGCGCGACTGCGAGCGGCGACCGCGGGGTGGGAGTGACCGGCGGCGCTTGGTGACCTGGCGACACGGGCCCGTGCAGAGCACGATGGACCCGTGCCAGAGCTCCCCGAGGTCGAGGCCCTCGCCCAGTTCCTCGCCGCGCACGCGACAGGCCGGACGGTCGTCGGCGTCGAGGTCGGGGCGCTCTCGGCGATGCGTTCGGTCGCGCCAGGTCCCGACGATCTGCCCGGCGCGACGATCACCGGGGCCAGCAGGCGCGGCAATTGGCTCGTGCTCGAGACGGACGGCCCGCTCGTGCTCGCGACGCACCTCGCGCGCACGGGGTGGCTGCGCTGGTACGAGGAGGTCCCCGCGCACCGGGTCACGATCGGCAAGCACCCCGTCGCGCTGCGCGTGCGCCTCGACGACGGCACAGGCCTCGACCTCACCGAGATGGGCACGCACAAGCGGCTCGCGGTCCACGTCGCGCAGAGCGCGGACGACGTCCCGGCGATCGCGACGCTCGGGGTCGAGCCGCTCTCGGCGGACTTCACGCTCGAGCGGTTCGCCGCGCTCGTGGCCGCCCGGCGCCAGCAGGTCAAGGGGCTCCTACGGGACCAGGGGACGATCGCGGGGATCGGCAACGCCTACTCCGACGAGATCCTGCTCGTCGCCCGCACGAGCCCCTTCGCGCTCTCCCCGTCCTTGACCGACGAGCACGTCGCAAGGCTGCACGTCGCCGTCGTCGACGTGCTCGGCACTGCCGTCGAGGAGGCCTCGGGCAGACCCGCGGCCGAGCTCAAGGACGCCAGGCGTCGCGGCATGCGGGTGCATGGACGCACTGGCGAGCCGTGCCTCGGCTGGGACGGGACACCGTGCGGCGACCTCGTGCGCGAGGTGACGTTCGCGGACTCCTCCCTCCAGTACTGCCCGACGTGCCAGACGGGCGGGAAGGTGCTCGCAGACCGCAGGATGTCCCGGTTGCTCCGGTAGCCGTGCGGGCTAGAGCAGCACGGTCGCGTAGGTCCCGACCTGCCGGAAGCCGACCCTGCGGTAGACCGCGAGCGCCGGGGCGTTGAAGCTGTTGACGTAGAGCGAGACCGTCGGGGCGAACGACCTGCGCACGTGCTGGACGACCGCCGCCATCCCGGCGACCGCGTGACCCGCGCCGCGCCGCGCCGGGTCGACCCAGACGCCCTGGACCTGCGCGACCCCGCCCGCGAGCGCCCCGACCTCGGCCTTGAACACGACCGACGAACCGTCGAACCGCGCGTAGGACCGGCCCTGTGCGACGAGGTGCCGCACGCGCATCTCGTAGGGTCCCGAGGGGCCCGAGGCCGGGGAGTAGCCGACCTCCTCGGTGAACATCGCGAGGCACGCGGGCAGCAGGTCGTCGTACTCCTCGGGCCGGGTGCGCCGTACGAGCGGGTCGGGGCTCACGAGCGGGTCGGTGTCGATCGCGAGCGAGGGTTGGTCCGCGCGGACCTCCCGGGGCTCTGGCCAGTGCGGGGCGAGCAGGCCCCACAGCTCGAGCACCGACTCGCGCTCACCGACGATCGAGGACGACCTGCGCGCCGCACCGCGGGCGAGCCGCGCGAAGGCGGGGATCGCGTCCTCCGCGCCCGGCGGGACGACGGGCACGAGGTTGGCCCCTGACCAGCACACCGCGACGAGCTCGTCGTCGCGCTCGAAGCCCCACAGGGTCCCCCCCGCGCGACGCAGCCCGACCTCGGCCGCGGTCGCGATGCGCGAGGCGGCGAGCACCGAGTCGACGGGCACCTGGGCGCACACCCGCAGCGCCGCGGGCACGTCCGCATCGGTCAGCGCGCGACCTCCGGTCGACCGTCCGCTGAGGAGCGGGGCACGCCAGCGTCCCATGCTTGGATTCTGCCCCACCTGACCGTGCCCTGCCGGGGGATCGGAGGGTCCGTTCCGTCCCAGTTCGTCGAGACGGGCAGGGACGCCGGCTAGGACACCGTGACGACCGGCGCGGCACCCTCGCCGGCCTCCATCTCGGAGGCGATGCGCATCGCCTCCTCGAGGAGCACTTCGACGATCTGCGCCTCGGGGACCGTCTTGATGACCTCGCCCTTGACGAAGATCTGGCCCTTGCCGTTGCCCGAGGCGACACCGAGGTCCGCCTCGCGCGCCTCACCGGGGCCGTTGACGACGCAGCCCATGACCGCGACGCGCAGCGGGACCTCGAGGCCCTCGAGCCCGGCCGTGACGCGCTCGGCGAGCGAGTACACGTCGACCTGGGCCCGTCCGCACGAGGGGCACGAGACGATCTCGAGCTTGCGCGGGCGCAGGTTGAGCGACTGGAGGATCTGGTCCCCGACCTTGACCTCCTCGACCGGAGGGGCCGAGAGCGAGACCCGGATCGTGTCCCCGATCCCCTTGCTCAGCAACGCCCCGAAGGCCGTCGCGGACTTGATCGTGCCCTGGAACGCCGGGCCAGCCTCGGTGACCCCGAGGTGCAGGGGCCAGTCCCCCCGCTCGGCGAGCATCTCGTAGGCACGCACCATGACGACGGGGTCGTTGTGCTTGACCGAGATCTTGAAGTCGTGGAAGTCGTGCTCCTCGAACAGCGAGGCCTCCCACACGGCCGACTCGACGAGCGCCTCGGGCGTCGCCTTGCCGTACTTCGCAAGGAGGCGCGGGTCGAGCGAGCCCGCGTTGACGCCGATACGGATCGACACGCCCGCGTCCGCGGCGGCCTTCGCGATCTCGCCGACGCGGTCGTCGAACTTGCGGATGTTGCCGGGGTTGACGCGCACCGCGGCGCAGCCTGCGTCGATCGCCGCGAAGACGTAGCGCGGCTGGAAGTGGATGTCCGCGATCACCGGGATCTGCGACTTCTTCGCGATCGCGGGGAGCGCGTCGGCGTCGTCCTGGCTCGGGACCGCGACCCGCACGATGTCGCAACCGGCCGCCGTCAGCTCGGCGATCTGCTGGAGGGTCGCGTTGATGTCGGTCGTCTGCGTCGTGGTCATCGACTGGACCGAGATCGGTGCGTCGCCGCCGACCTCGACCTTGCCGACCTTGATCTTGCGGGTCTTGCGGCGGGGGGCGAGGACGGGGTCGGGGAGCTCGGGCATTCCGAGGTTGATGGGCGCGCTCACGGTGGCATTATCCCCCGGGATCATCCGGTGAGGCTCACGGGCCGCACGAGGTCGGCGTAGATCAGCAGGATCCCCATCGCCGCGAGCACGAGGAACACCCCGTACGCGAGGGGTGTCATGCGCGCCGTGTCGGCCGGTCCGGGCGGGGCGGCGCCGCGCAGCCGGGCGAGCTGACGACGCGCGCCCTCCCACAGCGCGCCGACGACGTGCCCGCCGTCGAGCGGGACGAGCGGGATGAGGTTGAACGCGAAGAGCGCAAGGTTGAGCGAGGCGATCAGGCTCAGCATGACGACCGCGCGCTGGGCGAGCCCGACACCCTCGCTCTCGACCGCGGCGGTCTCCCCCGCGATGCGCCCGACGCCGACGATCCCGATGACCGAGGACTCGCTGCGCTCGCCGCCCCCGAAGGTCACCTGGGCGACCTCGGCGAGCCTCGCGGGCAGGGTGAAGATGATCTTCGTGGTCTGCCAGGTCAGGTCGCCGAACATCGCGAGCGAGGTGCCGAGCGGGACGCGCTGGAGCGCGCTCGTGGGCGTCACGCCGAGGAAGCCGACCCGCTGCGTCACGGGCTCGCCGTCGGCGCCCGCGACCTCGCGGTCGACGAGCGCGGTGCGCAGCGCAAGCTCGAGCACGGCCCCGTCCCGCTCGACGACGACGGCGACCTCGCGCCCCGCCGAGGCGCGGATCGCCTCGGCGAGCTCGTCCCAGCGGGTGATCTCTTGCCCGTCGAACGCGACGATGCGGTCCCCCTCGGCGAGCCCTGCGGCGCGCGCGGGGGCGACCTCGTCGTCGGGCCCGCACTCGGCGTCGATCGAGACCGAGACGCACTGCGAGAGCGCGCCGACCGTCGTCGTCGGCCCTGCGACGCCGATCGCCGAGAAGGCGAGCACGACGAGCACGAGCGCGAGCACGAGGTTCATCACGGGCCCGCCGAGCATCACGACGAGCTTCTTGGGCGCCGAGAGCCGGTAGAACGCCCGGTGGTCCTCGCCCGGGCGGATCTCGGCCGCGGACGCCTCGCGCGCGGACTGGATCATCTCGCCGATCCGTCCGGGTCGCGGTGTCGCACCGACCGCCTCGGCGGGCGGGTACATGCCGACGAGCCGCACGTAGCCGCCGAGCGGGATCGCCTTGAGCCCGTACTCGGTCTCACCCTTCGTGCGGGACCACAGCGTCGGGCCGAAGCCGACCATGTACTGGCTCACCCGCACCCCGAAGCGCTTCGCGGGCACGAGGTGACCGATCTCGTGCAGCGCGATCGACACGAGCAGGCCGAGCACGAAGACGGCGACGCCGACGACGAACAGCATGGGTCTCCTCCCAGGTGCGGGCTCCATCATCCCCCGAGCGAGGGCGCACCTCGCACCAGGCCAGCCCTTCGCCCCGTACGCCACGAAATCCGCACCATTGCTCTACCTGAACAGTCGATCTCGGCGTAATCTGCCGAGCATGACCTCAGGATCCGCACCCGGCAACGGCGCCGGGCTCGTCCAGACCCGCAGCCTGGTGACTCCCCTGCCCGGACCACGCTCGCTCGAGATCGCCGCACGGCGCTCGACCGCGGTCGCGGCGGGCGTCGCGAGCATGCTGCCCGTCTACGTCGCACGGGCTCGCGGCGGGATCGTCGAGGACGTCGACGGCAACCGCCTCGTCGACATGGGCTCGGGGATCGCGGTCACCTCGGTCGGCAACGCCGCGCCCGAGGTCGCCGCCGCGGTCGCCGCGCAGGCGGCCGACTTCACGCACACGTGCTTCATGGTCGGCCCGTACGAGTCCTACGTCGCGGTGTGCGAGGCGCTCTCCCGACTCACCCCGGGCAGTCACGAGAAGCGGTCGGTGCTGCTCAGCTCGGGCGCGGAAGCCGTCGAGAACGCCGTCAAGATCGCGCGCCGGGCCACGGGCCGCGACGCCGTCGTCGTCCTCGACCACGCCTACCACGGGCGCACGAACCTCACGATGGCGATGACCGCGAAGGCCATGCCGTACAAGGCGGGCTTCGGCCCCTTCGCGAGCGAGATCTACCGCGCGCCCGCGAGCTACCCGCTGCGCGACGGCGGTCTCGCGGGCGACGAGGCGGCCCGCCGTGCGATCAGCATGATCGACAAGCAGGTCGGCGCGGACGCCGTCGCGGCGCTCGTGCTCGAGCCGATCCTCGGCGAGGGCGGCTTCATCGTCCCCGCATCGGGTTTCCTCGCGACGCTCGCGGCGTGGGCGAGGCAGAACGGCGTCGTGCTCGTCGCCGACGAGATCCAGACCGGCTTCGCCCGCACGGGCGCGATGTTCGCGTGCGAGCACGAGGGGGTCGTCCCTGACCTCGTGACGACCGCGAAGGGCATCGCGGGAGGTCTCCCGCTCGCGGCCGTGACAGGCCGCGCCGAGCTCATGGACACCGTCCACCCGGGGGGCCTCGGCGGGACGTACGGCGGCAACCCCGTCGCGTGCGCCGCCGCGCTCGCCGCGATCGAGCTCTACGAGCGCGACGACCTGGCCGCGCGGGCCCGTGCGATCGAGAGTCGGCTGCGCGGTCGCCTCGAGCCCCTCCGGAGCGAGGCGCCCCAGCTCGCTGAGGTGCGCGGGCGCGGTGCGATGCTCGCGGTCGAGATCACCCGTCCCGGGTCGCTCGAACCCGATGCCGTCGAGACGGCACGCATCGCCCGCGGGTGCCTCGAGCGCGGCGTGCTCGTGCTCACGTGCGGGACCTACGGCAACGTCGTGCGGTTCCTGCCCCCGCTCGTGATCGACGACGCCCTGCTCGACGACGCGATGGACGTGTTCGCCGAGGTCGTCCTGGCGGCGCCGTGATGCGCGCGCGGGTCGCCGAGGGGATCGCGGTCGAGAACGCGACGTACGTGGCGGCCCACCCCCGCTGCGCCGAGCTCGCCGCCGCGGGGCGCGAGCACATGCCCGGCGGGGTCCCGATGAGCTGGATGGTCAAGTGGCCTGGGCCGTTCTCGCTCCACGTCGCCGAGGCGCACGGGGCTCACTTCGTGTGCGCGACGGGATCGAGCACGTCGACCTGTGCCTCGGGGACACGGGGGCGATGTGCGGCCACTCCCCCGCCCCGGTCGTGCGCGCGGTGCGCGAGCAGGTCGCGCGCGGGATCACCGCGATGCTCCCGACCGCCGACGCGGCCGTCG